>DATGVQ010000181.1:0-26466 GCA_035300145.1 Acidiferrobacterales bacterium
CTTTGGTTCCTCGAGGTCAACTTCAATCCCTTCATGCACCCCAACATCTATCCCTTTATGGTCAGAAATCTTCCCAGTATGAAGAATTTTGAAGAAATCCGGTTTGCGGCGCCGGTCCATTAAATATAAGTAAATTGCGGGGATAATCGTCAAACGGCTAATTTATTCCAGGATCAGCAACCGCAATAGCCCTTATCTCGTCCTAATCTCGATCAAATCAGAAGCGGACACGCCATTCACTATCGTCCGGTTAATCATGGGATGATGTTCATGCGTCGGCCCAAAATCACCGTCAGGATGATAGGCGATCACCGTCATGGAAGACGCTTCAGTGTAAAAACTATGCAACCCCTGCGTAGGAATAATAAATACCTGGCCGGGGAATAATGGATAATTCTAACTAAATACACTGCTAACACCCAATCTTGCCTTCCGTGCCAGCCAATAGATTGCGGATATTGGAGCGATGGCGCCATAGCAGCAACGCAGCCATGGTAAGCGTGAGGTAGAAGTAAGGGGGGGCGGGCAATAACAGCCACACATAAGCCGGTGCTAATAATGCGGTGGTAATCGCCGACAAGGAGGAATAACGGGACAATGTTGCTATCACTACCCAAGTGGTCACTAATGCCAGCCCCAGCCACGGACTCAAGGCAACCAGTGCGCCAAACGCCGTCGCGACCCCCTTGCCGCCGCGAAATCCGAAAAACAGTGGAAACAAATGGCCCAAAAACGCCATAAACGCGACGAGCGCGAGAACTAAGGGTTCCATGGTAAACGCGCGCGCAACCAGGACCGGGAGCACGCCTTTAAGAATATCGCCCAACAAGGTAATAACGGCGGCTTTCTTGCCACCGACCCGCAGCATATTGGTGGCGCCGGGATTGCCTGATCCAACACTACGCGGATCTTGCAGACCCATCAGCCTGCTGACTACCACCGCCGATGAGATTGAACCCATAAAATAGGCTAAAACGGGCAATAAATAATTCAGCATGGCAATATTGAGCGGCGTTCCAGCGTTGGCGTCAAGACATGGTTAGGCTTTTTCGTTATATTTCGACCTAACTACCGAGAGCACCCATGGATATTATCTATTTACACGATTTAAAAATCGATTGTGTTATCGGCATCTGGGAATGGGAGCGCCAAACCACGCAAACGATTGCCCTTGATTTAGACATGGCTATTGATGCGCGCAAGGCGGCGCAGACCGACCGCATTGAAGATGCGCTCAATTATAAGGCGGTGGCTAAGCGCTTGATCGCCTTTGTCAGTGAATCCAAATTCCAATTGGTCGAGACCTTGGCCGAGAGAGTGGCGGAAGTCGTGCTAAACGAATTCAATGTCTCCTGGTTGCGGTTGCGCATCAAAAAAAAAGGCGCCATCCGCGGGGCTGCCGATGTCGGCGTGATCATCGAGCGCAGCGAGAAGCCGGGGAGTAGTTAACGTGCCGCGCGTATTTGTCAGCGTGGGCAGTAATATCGAAAAAGAAAAAAATATCCGCAGCGGCGTCACGCAACTTCGCACTTACTACGGCCCGCTCACGTTATCAACCGTTTACGAAAGCGAAGCGATCGGATTTAACGGCGATTCCTTTTATAACTTGGCCGTTGCTTTTGACACCGGCGACCCCTTAACTACCGTACTAGCGAACCTTCTTAAGATTGAATATACGCATGGCCGTCAACGCGGCATGGCGCGCTTCAGCCCGCGCACCTTAGACCTCGACTTGCTGCTATACGGCGACTTGATCAAACATGACTCAGGGATACACCTTCCGCGCCCGGAGATTGCCGGATATGCTTTTGTTTTATGCCCTCTGGCCGAGATCGCTGCCGCTATACGCCATCCTGAAACAGGAGTAACTTTTAAAGAGATGTGGAAACGGTTTAATCAAAGGAACCAACCGCTATTGCCGGTCAGAATCGAAATATAAACGCTCAGGGAATAAACTGATTACAAAACCACCGAACGCCCGCCGTCGACGGCGATCACTTGGCCGGTGATGTAAGTGGCGTCACGTATTAAAAATAATATAGTCTTGGCGATATCATCCGGATGGCCGGTACGTTTTTGCGGCGCGCGTGAGATAATGCGTTGTTTGGCCATTTCATCGAGATCGTTTTCCGGCCATAAAATGGTTCCCGGCGCAATCGCATTGACCCGTACCTCAGGCCCCAGCTCACGCGCAAATGATTTCGTCAGCATGATGAGCCCGGCTTTGGCGATGCTGTAAATCGGATAGGTCTTGAGCGGCTGTTTTCCATGAATATCGGCCATATTGATAATGCAACCGCTGGTTTTTTTCAGATGCGGCGCCGCCGCCTGCGAGAGAAAAAACGGCGCTTTTAAATTCGAACTGATCAGATCTTCCCATTCTTTTTCGCTGGCTTTACCGATAGGGGTGGGATAAAAACTGGAGGCGTTGTTGACCAACACATCCAGGTGCCCGAAGGCCTCTACGGTCTCATGAACCAGGTTGTCCAATTTCGCGGTATTTAATAAATCACCGCGCACCAGCATCACTGATTCCGGGCGAGCTTGATGCAATTCCTGCTGCAATTGATGCGCCTCTTCTTTTGAAGAACGATAGTGGATAACCAATTGCATGCCTTGTGCGTGCAGAAGCCGGGCGGTGCTCGCGCCGATGCGGCGCGCGCCGCCGGTAATTAACGCGACTTTTCCGGTAAGCGAATTATTCGGCATATTCTTGGCTGAATTAAACTAAAAATGTCACAATAACGTCTATCATCTGAAAATGCTATGCCTGCCGTGCCGCCTTTTTTCAAACATCCAAGCCGGTACCCAAATCTTTCGCGGGAATTGCCGGAGCCTGGCGCCGAGGAACGTGCGCACAGCGAAGCCCTGATACAGAGCATCCGCGCTGAGATTAGCCAAGTCAATGGAAGTATGGATTTCCGCCGCTTCATGGAGCTCGCGTTGTACGCGCCCGGGCTCGGTTACTACAGCGCGGGTAAATTTAAATTCGGCGCCGTCGGCGATTTTATTACCGCGCCGGAACTATCACCGCTATTTGGCCGCTGTATTGCGCGCCAATGTGAGCAAATTATGCGGCCCCTGGGGCCGTGCGATATCCTCGAGGCCGGCGCCGGCAGCGGTGCGCTCGCGGTGGAATTGCTAATAGAGCTGGAAGCTCGCGCTTGCCTGCCGGTGAATTACTTTATTATCGAACTCGGCGCCGACCTGCGCGAGCGCCAGCAGGAGCATATAAAGCGGCGCGCGCCACATCTATTCCCGCGCGTGCAGTGGCTGGATACGTTGCCGATAAGCGGGTTCCGCGGCGTTATTCTAGGCAATGAATTATTGGATTCCATGCCGGTGCAGCGCTTCTGCGTCGGAGAGGACGGCATCACCCAATTAATCATCGGCTGGCAAGACGGGAAATTTGTCTGGCGCGAGCAGCCCGCGGATGAGGCCATCGTGCAACGCATCACTCCGCTCGAGCTGCCGCCGGGTTATGTCTCTGAAATCAATTTTAATGCCGAGGCTTGGGTCGCGAGCATCGCCGATATGCTTGAAGCCGGCGTGCTTTTGCTCATCGATTATGGCTTCCCGCGCCTCGAGTTTTATCATCCGGAACGCATGCAGGGGACAGTGATGTGCCACTATCGTCATCACGCCCACGGCGACCCATTAATCCTCGTCGGCCTGCAAGATATCACCGCGCACGTGGATTTCACCGCTGTTGCTGAAGCCGGCCACCAGGCCGGGTTGGAGGTCGCGGGCTATACCAGCCAAGCGGATTTCCTCCTTGCTACCGGGCTCATGGAATTTATAGAAAACTCCGACCCGCGTGAGGCGAGAACCCATCTGCACTTAAGCCGGCAAATCAAAAAACTTACTTTGCCGTCGGAGATGGGGGAGTTATTTAAAGTGATTGCCATGGGGCGCAATCTTGCGAATGAAGAACAACTGCTCGGCTTCACGCGGCGCGATCGGCGCGGGCGTTTGTAAAATCCAGCAGGCTGCTGAAAAACAGAGTTTTTCAGCGGCGTGCGGCGCGGTATAGGGACGTACCGCCATTTTTAAATTATGTAAGTAATTGAAAAATGAAGAAAAACGAAAATCGTGCTGTGCAGGATGCACGAATGCCGCGAGCGCAGGATGCGCAAGAGCGGCCACTTTTCGTTTTTCGTGCTGACAATTTCTCCGGGAGAGAAATTGGGCGCTACCTGGTAGCGCCCGTAGGGCGAGGGCCAGGGGCGAAGCGGATCAAGAGGAAGGTCCAGCGGACCTTCCTCCCGCTGAGCGGGTTCGCCATGGAAGGCGAACCCCGGCTTTCGAGCAAAGCAGGGACTGCAAAGCGAAGAAAGGTCCGAGTCAAAAAGGCCATGGATGGGCTTTTTCAGCGGCTTAAGCCTTCGGATTTTATCACCGCGGGCAGTTGCGCCCAGAATTGCAGCAGATAAACCGACATCGCGGCGATGCCTGCGGCAAACGTGAACGCCGTCGTTGCGCCGAAATAATGCCAGGCACCGCCGAACAGGACGCCGCCGGGAATCGCGGCAAGACCGACCATTAAATAATACCAGCCAAATGCGGTTCCCCGCTCTGCGGCGCCGGCAAAATCGCTGATCTGCGCGCGCTCCGCGCCTTCACTCAAACCGGCAAACGAACCGTAAATAATCACCACTGTCCACAGCGCATAAACCTGTGTCACCTGCCCCAGGGCTAAAAAGCTCAGAGTAAAAATACTCCAACTCATTAATAATAATTTTGTCCTGCCAATGCGGTCGGCGTAGCGGCCGCCCCAGGTCGCAGTGAGCGCCTTCGCTAAATTGAAAGCCGCCCACAACAATAACAAATGCACGGTGCTCAGGCCTAATTCATACCCGCGCAGAACGATAAATGTCTCGGATACGCGGCCTAACGTGAAGAAAGTCAACACGATTAAATAGCGCCGCAGCGGCAGGGACAATAAATCCCACTGGAGTGGGGCAGGCGATGTAGATGCAGTCATGGCCGATTTTACCGGTTCCTTGATACCGAAGGCCAAGAGCATTACCGCCGCCGCGCCGGGCAGCGCCGACCATAAAATAACCTGTGACAGCGAAACCGCGGACCAAGCCAATATAGCCGCTGCAATTAAACTGCCGCCGACCGCGCCGGCATTGTCCAGCGCGCGATGGTAGCCATAAGCATAGCCCCAGATGGCATTCGGCGTAGTATCGGCCACCAAGGCATCGCGTGGCGCGCTGCGCACGCCTTTGCCGACGCGATCGATGCTGCGCAATAGCAATATACCGATCCAATTCGTGGCCAGGGCAAACAAGGGCCGCGCGCAGTTCGAGACGAAATAACCCAATAACGTTAACCCTTTTCGGCGCCCGCCTAAACGGTCGGAGTGCCGCCCGGACCAGAGTTTTAGGAAACTGGCCACGGCATCCGCAACGCCTTCGATGATCCCTAACGCCACCGGGCCGCCGCTTAACACGGTCGCCAAAAGAATGGGGATCAGCGGGATCACCATCTCGGAGGCAATATCGTTAAAAAAGCTGACCAGGCCGAGGACAATAACGGTGCGGGGCAAGGTTTTTTTCATGCTTTTAGCTTTCACATTTCTTATTTAAAACTTTTTCGCTGGCTAATAATAAAAATCGTCGGCGCCCGGTTGCGTCGCTTGCTCAATCGCGGCGATCCGGCGTGTCCTGATCTCGGCTCCGATCGCCGCTCCGGATAAGCCAGCGTCACCGGCGCCGCCGCTATCAACGACACGCGCCGCGGCAAACGCGCGCCGGAATATCTCCGCTTGCGGGTAGGCGCGTTGCTCATAACCGGCGCGCCCGCGCGCATCCGCTTCACACGCGAGCAGAAACTGCTCGAGCCGCTCCGGCTTGCGGAAGGCATCGATGGCCTCCAAGGTCTTCAATATAGTTTCCGGTTTAAGCTCCGCCGCGCGATGACAATGCAGATGATAGCGGCTTACTAAAACGGCAAGATCGCGATATTCATTGGGAATGCGTAAGCGCCGGCAAAAACTTTTTATCAAGCCCGCCCCGCGCTCCTCATGTCCGATATGCCGCGGCCAATCTTGCTTGGAAGTTGTGCCTTTACCTAAATCGTGCAATAAGGCGGCGAAGCGCACGCGCGTATCGGTCGACAGTCGCGCCGCTTGCTCCAATACCATCATCGTATGCACACCGGTGTCGATTTCCGGATGATGCTTTTCCGGCTGGGGTACGCCGAACAAGGTTTCGATCTCCGGAAACAGGCGCATATTGGCGCCGCAGAGGCGCAATATGCCGAAAAAACGCTGCGGCTCCCGTTCGCCCAAGGCGCGCTCGAGCTCCGACCAAATCCGTTCCGGCGCGAGCGCTTCCAGCTCACCCTTATTCACCAGTTCGCGCATTAAGGTCAGCGTGTCTTCGGCAACAGTAAAGCCAAAGCGCGCGGCAAACCGCGCGACGCGCAGAACCCGCAACGGATCCTCGACAAACGCGGGGCTGACATGGCGCAAGACGCCGCGGCGCAAGTCCTCGGCCCCGCCGAACGGATCGATCAGTTCGCCGGCCGCGGACTCAGCCATGGCATTAATGGTTAAATCGCGCCGCGCGAGATCCTGTTCTAAGGTAACGTCCGGCGCTGCATGGACGGCAAAACCTTTATAACCGGGCCCGACCTTGCGCTCGGTGCGCGCCAAGGCATACTCGCATTTCGTCTCCGGATGTAGAAATACCGGAAAATCAGCGCCGACAAGTTTAAAGCCGCGCGCTTCCATGTCTTGCGGAGTGGCGCCGACAACGACATAATCTCGATCCTTAACCTTCAGACCCAGCAGTTTGTCACGCACGGCGCCGCCAACCAGGTACGTTTTCATAGCCGCATACTAATGTGGCCTCGTTATTCCGCCAAGAGTTTTCTAAATGATGAAAATCTTAAGCTTTCTTCTCGCTGCCCTGCTTGTATTTCTAAGCGGCTGCGCCAATATCGCTTACTACGCCCAGTCTATTAGCGGGCAATTACAAATTTGGGGCAAGGAGCGGCCGATCGACGACCTGCTTCAAGACAGCGGCACCCCACCGGTATTGAAGCAAAAACTGACCGCGGTTTTGCGCATCCGCGAATTTGCCGGCAACGAATTGCATTTGCCGAATAACCGCAGTTACCACACGTATGCCGATATAGAGCGTCCTTACGTCACCTGGAATGTTTTCGCCACCAGGGAATTTTCCACCACGCTTGAACGGTGGTGTTTCCTGGTCGCCGGCTGCGTGAGTTACCGGGGTTACTTTTCCGAGGCGCAAGCGCGAAACTTCGCCGCCGAACTGGAACAACAAGGCTATGATGTTTATGTCGGTGGCGTTACCGCCTATTCTACGTTGGGGTGGTTCAGCGACCCGGTATTAAACACGTTTTTACAGCGCCCGGAGTCGGAAATTGCGCGCCTCATCTTTCATGAATTGGCGCATCAACGCGTTTATGTGCGCGGTGATTCGGTGTTCAACGAATCATTCGCCATGACGGTTGAGTTGGAAGGTGTCCGCCGCTGGCTGGAAAATGGCGGCGCCGGACAAAAACTGGTGTCTTATCAAGCAACCAGACAAAAAGAAACCGCTTTTGTCAGCCTGGTTTTGAAATATCGCGGCAAATTGGCGCAACTTTATGACTCGCCGGTGACGGAAGCGGAAAAACGCCTGGGCAAAAAACAAATTTTTCAGGAACTGCAAGAGGAATATGTAAAGTTAAAGACGGATTGGGACGGATATAGCGGGTATGACCGCTGGTTTGCGCAAAACCTCAATAATGCGCGTCTGGCCGCGCTGGCCGCCTATACCCAGCTCGTGCCGGCTTTTCAAACCCTGCTCGCCGAGCACCATGGCGATCTACCGTCGTTCTACAAAGCGGTTAAAGAAATCAGTAACTTGCCTAAAGCGAAACGCAGGGAAACCCTGGCGGCGCTAAACCACGATCCGAATTTGCGGTATATAAAGGAAGAAAACTAGCAGGTTGCTGAAAAAGACCATGGATGGACTTTTTCAGCAATACACTAACTGGAGGTTATGCATTCATTTGTAATCACATACAAATGAAGATGGTTGTCTTGCTGTCTTTGTTTTTTTAAGGCAGTAGTACCGGTTTTGCTCGCGGCTGCGTTTTTCGGCACCTGGGAATCTCGCTTGCGGTCTATAACCGGCCTGACGATTAAGCGCGCGCCTTTTAGATAAGTACCGTTCAAGGCATCGATAGCGGTTTGCGCCTGTTCGTCATTATCTACATACACGAAGGCATACCCTTTCGCGCCGTCTTCGCGCACATCGGCAAATTTGGCAAAGACGATTTGGCCAAAGCCCTCAAATATTAGCTGCAGATCTGCTTCATTGACCGTGCGCGCCAAATTGCCGACATATAAATTCATTTATTAGTTCCTGGGGTTTAACCATTATTGGTTATCGCTCTTGTAGTATCAACAGATTATCCAAGCTTGTATAGAGCTTTTTATCGCCTTCCATCAGCGAATATTAACCATTTGTCTTGATTAAAATTCAAGTCCTTTTTGCTTCCGCTTGATAAGAAAAATGAGGTAACGGCGGCAAATAAGTCGGCGCAATCGTTTCCAGGCCGGTGGGATGAATGTTAAATAATTCCGGAAATCCCGCGTCGCAAACACTGTCCCGCCGTAAGGAACGATAATTATCCAAGGAAAATGGCTTACCCGGGAAAAATTCCAGAACGGCGGCCTGCAAAAAGGAAAGGCGGTCGTTAAGGGGCAGGATTTTACGTTTCACTCCAATCAATTCAGCGATATAAGTAATTAATTCATATAGGGTATATATGCGCGGGCCGCATAAATTGTAGCGCTGCCCAAAAGTCTGATGGTTATTCAACGCTGATACAAACGCCTCTACGACATCATTGATATAAACCGGTTGCAGGCGCGCCTGCGCACAAGCCAATGGAAAAATGAACGGCGTCAGGCGCAAAAGGCGCGCGAACCGATTGGTGAAGCCATCGTGCGCGCCGAAAATAACCGAGGGACGAAAACTGGTCACCGCCAGGCCCGCACCAGCGGCCTGGTGAACCAGATTTTCTCCTCTGGCTTTACTGCGTAAATACTGGCTCTCCGCATCCAACGACGCATTGAGTGAACTCATATGCAATAGGCGTTTAACACCCGTTGACTGACAGGCTTCGACCACTTTGCCCGTGAGATCGACATGCACCCGTTCGAAGCCTTTGCCGTCATGGCCAGACTCGTTGAGAATCCCGACGAGATTGACTACTGCATCCACGCCTTGAAATACCAGGCGTAGTACCGCCGGATTATGCGCATCGCCTTCTATGAGCTGCAGGGTAGGCAACACTAGAAGATCACGATGCCGTTCGCGCCGGCGCGTGATCACATAAACATAATGCCCGGCGGCAACCAGCCGCATGATCAGCGCCCGGCCGACAAAGCCGGTACCACCAAGAACACAAATTTTCATAAAAAATATTAAGGTGCTGATCCCGAGTAAACAGTTAATTTCCTAGCAGGGTGATGAAAAACTTGTTTTTCATCACCCTGCGGTGGCCGCTCTCGCGCCTCCCTGCGCTACGCGGCACTTAGGCTTCCTGCCCGTCGCGGTATAGGGACGTACCGCCATTTTTCAAACACGCTACGTGTTTGAAAAATGAAGCAAAGCAAAAACCATGCTGTGCAGGATGCACGAATGCCGCGAGCGCAGGGATGCGCAGGAGCGGCCGCTTTTTGCTTTGCGTGTTGAAAAAGGCCACGGATGGACTTTTTCAACAACCTGTTAGAATTCCCTTGCGTTATTATGGATAACCGCCAACGGTAGTTTCACCGGGGCAACCGCCGGCATGCGTTGCTGTAAACGCATCAGATTATTTCCTAAACGATAATCATAAATGGTGGTAAACGCCAATACATTTTTAACGTAGTTGCGGGTTTCGGCAAATGAAATATTCTCCACCCAGATATCCGCATCGAGGCTGCCCGTTTCCGGCAACCATTCCTTAACTCGATTCGGCCCGGCATTATAAGCGGCGGTCGCCAATACCTGATGGCCATCGTTCCCGTCGAGGACGATTTTCAGATAACGCGCGCCCAGGCGCAGATTGTTTTCGATTTTCATAAGCGTACTACTATTATTAATGTGCAGATTCATTCCACGGCCGGTTAAGCGGCCGGTCATCGGCATTAACTGCATTAAGCCTAATGCGCCGGCGCCGGAACGCGCGTCAATGACAAACGCGCTCTCTTGCCGCAGCACGCCGTACATCCAACCGGAGTCAATATTATTTTCTTTGGCATTCGCCTCTACGATCTCCCTATAAAGGATCGGGAAGCGCAGATCCAGATCATCCAGATGATCTGTCTTGGAGACGGTAAGAATAGCGCGGTCATGCCAGCCCCAGCGGCTGGCGATTACCGCCGCCATTTTTAACTCGTGATTATTCATGTTGCGCGTAGCCCACGCCCATTGCCGGCGCGCATCCGCGTTTTGGCCGAGAATAAACAACTCCTGCGCCAGCTTTATCTCAGGGCGCGCGAGCATCGCACTCACCTCTTCGGGGCTCGCTTCTACGCGCACATGCTGGATGGAATAGTTGGCGCCGATCCGATCCGCGGCCAAAAACCCATAGTAGCTCCGCTCGGCGGAAAGATCCGTGTATAGCCGGCGCGCCTCTTTACCGCGCCCGAGTTTTTCCAGGACGCGGGCTTTCCAGTAACGCCATTGGCTATCTCTTTGTTCAGCTTCCGGCAGGAGGCCGATGAAATAATTGGCGATTTCCCACTCGCCGGCGTGAATCGCTGCGCGCAAGCGCCAGTGGCGCAACACTTCGTCTTCCCCCTGCGCGGAGACCGCCGACAACCAGGCAAGCGCGGAAGGCAAATGATTCTTGGCCGCGAGAATGCCGATGCCGCGCAGGATATAATCATCGTCCTCGTTAGAAAATTTAAACTCCTGCTTGAGCCGTTGCCATTCCGCCATCGCCACATCCGGATCTTTTTGCGCAAGCCGCATGACGCCGTGGCGGATGACCATCTTGGCGACCGGCGTTTCCACCGGGTAATCGAGGTTACGCAATTCCTTCATCGGCTCTCGGTGTATCGCAAGCCAGCGCTCAAGCCATATCCGCTCGTTGGCCGGCAAATACTTCGCCAAACTGCTTGCGAGACTGAGATTGTGCCGCTCCATCGCTAATTTAATCCGCGTCCATACCATCTCGCCGCTCAGTTGCCCGGCCTTATACCAGGCGGTAAAAACCGGCTCACAAGCGGCCGGCTGGTTACCGTCGTTCAGCCATAATTGTTCAATCTCGGCTGCCAGTGTCGCCTGGTCTTTACCGGCCCGAAGCAAATGTTCGGAATGGTAACAACGCAGCTCGGTATCCTCTTCGACCGGTGGATATTCTTGCAGAAAGGTATCCCAGTCGCCTCGTTCGGCCAGATAGCGCAACCATTTTCTCCGCAGCATATCGCTGATCGGCGCGGGCTTATTCTCATCTAAAAATTTATGGAGGGTTGCTGCAGGGGTGAGCGGAATTTGGTCTTTCAAATATTCATATTGCAGATAGCCGTATAATAGGTAGTCTTTCTCTCGCTCCAAGAGCTTAGTAAACTGCGTAAAGTCCTTGGCCTTAAGCGCGTCTAACGCAAGCAGATAATCTTGGCGCTGTTGTTCAGCATTTAACGATGTGGGAGATGACGTGGCCAAGGCAGGGACGGCCGCTAAACTCAAGACCGCGAAAGAGTAAACAACAAGACTGCTGGTAAAATTCGGCGCCATAACGATTAGTATAGATACTATAACCGCAAAAAGATCTGATCAACCAAAGGGTGTCGACGAACGGCGCCACCGGAGTCATCGATTCATTTTCGTGGATGATAATCGCACGGCGTTAAATTTTAAATGATAAGTCCTCGGATACGCTACCTATATGGTATTGCGAAAAATCTTCGCCCTGTTCTTAACGGCGATAGGCATACGTAGGCTATGGGAATAAAAGAAAAACCGGGGGGTACCCGGCTTTTCTTTCGCCGCTCAATCTGTGCTCAGGCTGTCGGCATTATTTAAAATGGAATACCAAGCTCGCGGAAACCAGATTGGTATTATTATTGCTCACTTCGAAACGCTCCAACTCTCCGCGTACTGACACGTTATTATTAAACGCGTACTTTAACCCGGCGCCGTAGGTTGCACGAGTGTCCCTATCGGTACTGGAACCGAAAGGATTCGAAGTTTTGGTTTCAAGCCGATGCGCACCGCCTTTGGCAAAAATGGCGAACTCATCAGTAACGGGAAGGCTGAGAATGCCCACAAGCTCCGGTCCCCGAATCCTGGCATTTGTGGACCCCGACTCTGTTGTTCCTAAATCAACGTAGCCGGCTTCCAGCGCGAAAAACTTATTAAAATCATAGCCGACAAAGGCTCGCCACGCATTATCTTTATCGTTGCCTAAATCTTTGTTCTCTGACCGCCCGCCGCCAAGACCCACGTAAGCACTGCTGGTATTAAACCCATCCATGGCCATCGCCGGCGTTGCCACCATAAAAATCAGCGCGGTTCCCCATACTATTCGCGGCAATCTCATCTTACGATTCATATCTTGCTCCTTGTATTTGATATTCGGCATTTATTTGGATTGAACCCCACTTGCCGGACATTGTAACGGCGGGAACCGTATGCCAGTATCCAACTTTGGTTATAGCGTGGCAGGAATATGAGCGTGCTGAAGCAAGATAAAAAGCAAATAAAAACTCAGCGATGAGATGATTTCTTGTACACCGATAGCAAAAGAAGAATACCCGCAAGGATCATGGGCACGCTCAAGAGCTGACCCATCGTGAAGAAGCCGACAATAAAACCTAATTGCGCATCCGGTTCGCGCACAAACTCAGCCAACAACCGGAAGATGCCGTAGAACAGCAGAAACATGCCGGACACAGCGCCGGTCGGGCGGGGTTTACGGGAATATAACCAGAGAATGAAAAATAAAATCACTCCTTCCAGCGCAAACTGATAAAGCTGAGACGGGTGGCGCGGGAGCGGCCCGGCGTTGGGAAATACCATGCCCCACGGCAGGTCCGTAACCCGGCCCCAAAGTTCATGATTGATAAAATTGCCGATCCGCCCGGCGCCCAAGCCGATCGGCACCCACGGCGCAAAAAAATCGGTAACCTGCAAGAAGGTCTTTTTCTGTTTACGCGCAAATAACCATAATGCCGCCATCACCCCCAGTAGCCCGCCGTGGAACGACATGCCGCCTTGCCAAACCTTAAACATATCGCCGGGATAATGGAGATAATGGCTGAAGTTATAAAACAAAACATAACCGAGGCGGCCGCCTAAAATAACGCCCAAAGCGCCATAAAAAACGGCATCGCCGACTTGTTCCGCGGTCCAATTGGACCCGGGCTGCTTGGCCCGCTGCACCCCGAATACCCATAGAGCGATAAATGCCACCAGGTACATTAATCCATACCAATGTATTTTTATTGGACCAAGAGAAATGGCGATAGGATCGATGTTGGGCGCGATGAGCATCATTGCTGATTATGAAGCAAAGCCGTTGTGCTTGTCACTGTCCAGGTCAAACCGGCAACACCCGCGCAAAATAAGTCTTGAGATAAGCGGTTTCGGGAATCGCGGGATGCACCGGGTGGTCCGGCGCCTGGTGGCCTTGCTCGATGATTTGCAGATTGCGATCGAGATGCCGGCCGGCTTGCAACAAAATTTCCAGCAAGGCGGCGCGCTCCAGATGATAGGAACAAGAGGAAGAGATCAGCATGCCATCGCTCGCCAGAACCTGCATCGCCATTTGATTCAAGCGGCGATAGGCCTGGACGCCTTCTTTCACGTCTTTTTTACGTTTAATAAAAGCAGGCGGGTCGACGATCACCACGTCAAATTTCTCCCGTTCGGCGCGCAGCGACTTCAGGGCGTCAAACGCATCCACTTGCGTTACCGTTAATTTCTCTAATACATTATTTATTTCTGCATTATGGCGCATCCATGCAGGCGCTTTTTGTGAGCTATCGACACAGAGAACCGCCTGTGCGCCGGCGCACAAGGCCTGTACGCCCCAGGCGCCGATATAGCTGAATGCATCCAGCACGCGCTTGCCGACGACGTACTGCCGCATGCGTGCGCGATTCATGCGCTGATCGTAAAACCAGCCGGTCTTCTGACCTGCAACGATCGGAACAGAGAACTTAACGCCGTTTTCCTCTAATGTGATCTGCTCTGGAACCTCACCAGCCGCGGTTTCAATATAGCGATTCAGGCCCTCCATATCCCGGCTGCTGATGTCATTACGCAGCAAAATCGCGCGCGGCTTAAAAACCTTTTCCAATGCGGCGACGATCTCCTGCTTCACCCTTTCCATGCCGGCGGTGGAAATTTGCACGACAAACACATCGCCATAGCGGTCCACCACCAAACCCGGCAGGCCGTCGCTATCGCCGAACGCCAGCCGATAATAATCGCTGGCGAATAAACGTTGCCGCAGCGATAAGGCGATATTGAAGCGATGGATGAGTAATGACTGGTCCAGCGGATAACGCGGATCGCGGCTTACCAGGCGCGCGCAAATCAGCGCATGGGGATTGACATAACCGCTGCCCAGCGGCTTTCCATCCGCTGATTCGATGATGACCGGATCGCCGGGCGCAAAAGCGGTCAAAGGCGTCGCCGCAATATCCACCTCGTTGCTGAATACCCAGAGATGTCCGGCACGCAGGCGCCGGTCTTCGTTTTTCTTTAAACGCAACGCAGGAAGCTGCATGCCGCTCCGATCTTAAAATAAAAAATTTTTACCTTTGCGCGCATAGTGGTGCGCTAAATGCCGGGAAGATAAGCGAACACCAAATAAGACGCCTATCGGCTTCATGTCGGGTGGCATCAGCAACGACTAAGGTTCGCACGGCTTCCGTTTTTAAAATTATTCTGGTATAAAACGATCATGTCCAGTCATCGACGCAATCCAACCTACACAAAAGCAACCACGTTTGTGCTGGGTTTATGGCTTTTGTTCATGCAGTGCGCGCTAACGTACCATACTGCGAGCGTCGAAAAGCACAAACCGGGCGAACAATGCGAATTGTGTGTGGCCGCTGCCAATTTCGCAAGTGCGGTACCCGCGCATACCAGTTTCGATCTGCCTTTCTTCAATGCCGCATCTCTTCCGGGTGCGGATTCTCTCATTGCCCACAGTCTGCTCTTTGTTGCCTACGCGGTGCGCGCGCCCCCGTCCTTTACTGCCTAGTTATCCCCGTATCGTCATGTCTCCCTGAGGTATAGGGAGCGAGTAAATGTCGCAGGCGTGATGCCTGGACGAGTGTTACGCAGCATGAGGCGCTTTTATGAAACTTCAGATTCTTATACGGCGCGCGATCGTCGCGCTGCTATTACCATCGTGGGCACAGGCTCAGGTCAATCCTCCTTTTGATCAATCCGGATCTCCCGCCGGCGTGCGCACCGCCTCGGCCGGTGCGTTCAATGCCGCGATGGGTGTAATCCTCAATGGAACCTATGGTCGCCTTTCGCAAGACCCGGCCACCGATGTCCTGCCGGGATTTGCTTTAGGGCCCGACACCGGCCCGGGGGAACGGGGATTTAGCCTCGGGGAATCCGAAATCAACCTAAATGCCAATATCGACGATAAGTTCTTTGGCAATCTCACCTTCACCCTCATGCCCGATAATACGGCCCATGTAGAAGAAGCCTTTATCCGCACCATCGGTCTGCAAGAAGGGTTGACGCTTAAAACGGGACGCTTCTTTTCCGGGATCGGGTACTTGAACGAACAACACGCGCACGTCTGGGATTTCGTCGATGCGCCCTTGCCCTACCGCGCCATGCTCGCCAACCAGCTTGGCGACGACGGCATCCAGGTGCGGTGGCTCGCTCCCATAGAGTTATTCCTCATGGAGTTCGGCGCGGAAGCGCTGCGCGGCGACAGCTTTCCCGCCGGCGGCGCGGCGAATAAGGGCAACGGCACGCAAAGCTTTTTCGTGCATGTCGGCGGCGACGCCGGCATCGGCGGCAGTTGGCGTTCGGGTCTCTCGCACCTGAATGCCCGCGCAGACAACCGTGAAACTGGAGATGCGGCTCACCCCGACCTTTTTACCGGCAAAAGTGATCTTAACATCGCCGACTTCGTGTGGAAGTGGGCACCAAATGGCAATCCCACGGTGACGAATTTCAAATTCCAAGCCGAATACTTCCAGCGTGCGGAAAAGGGGTCATTTACCACTGGTTCCGGTTCGGTCACCGATGCCCCCGTGGATGGAGATCAATCGGGCTGGTATGCCCAAGCGGTGTATCAATTCATGCCGCGCTGGCGGGTCGGGGTACGCCACGATGAGGTCAAGGCCGATCCCGTATCGGCCGCACTGCAGGACACCGCCTTAGACCCGGCGGGACATAAGCCGACGCGCGAGAGCGCGATGATCGATTTTTCTAATAGTGAATTCAGCCGCGTGCGCTTGCAATACAACCGCGACTATTCGCGCCTGAACCAAGCCGATAACCAGGTGTTTTTGCAATACATCATGAGCATCGGCGCGCATGGCGCCCACCAGTTTTAAGGAGTCATCCATGAAAACAATGATTAAATTCGCGATCCTGGCGTCTTTGCTGACGCTGACTCAACCTGTGTTGGCCACGCTGCGGGCGGTCGCCTGCGAGCCGGAATGGGGCGCATTGCTGCAGGAATTAGGCGGCGACGATGTCTCGGTCTATACCGCAACCAGCGCCCTGCAAGACCCGCATCGGATCGAACCGCGGCCGAGCCTGATTGCGCGCCTGCGCAATGCCGATTTCCTGATCTGCAGCGGGGCGGAACTCGAAATCGGCTGGCTGCCGGTCCTGTTACAGCAGGCAAGCGGCCGGGTGCAGCCCGGCGTACCGGGTTATTTTGAAGCCGCGAGCGTGGTACGGCTGCTCGAAATCCCCGCACGCTTGGATCGCGCGCAAGGGGATGTCCATGCAGCGGGTAACCCCCACATCCAAACCGATCCACGCAATATCGCCCAGGTCGCCGAGGCCTTGGCGCAACGTCTGGAAGCCGTGGATCAAGCCCATGCCGCGAACTACCAGGCGCGCTATGCGGATTTCGCCAAACGCTGGCAGGCGGCGACGCAACGCTGGCAAGCCCAGGTCGGACCGCTTAAAGGCATACGCGTGGTGGTGCACCACAAGTATTTTACCTATCTCGAAGATTGGCTGGGGTTACAGGAGGTGGGACAGCTGGAACCGAAACCCGGCATCCCTCCCACGATCGGACATATGACAGAGCTACTCGCGAGCATTAAACAAGTGCCTACGAAAATGATTCTCCGCAGTGCCTATGATGATCCCCGCGGGGATGAATGGTTTTCCGAGCGCGCGCATATTCCCGCCGTGCTGTTACCCGGTACGGTGGATGGGACGCCCGAGGCGAAGGACTTGTTCTCTCTGTTTGATGTCACGGTGCAGACGCTGTTAAAAAATGCAAAGTGATATCCTTACTTCTTCTCTTTAAAGGGAATAAAAAAACGACGAGGTCAATGATGGATCTTTTATTCATTTTACTGCCCGCGCTGGCACTGACGATCTTGATGATCGTGACGCACACGTACTTGGGCCTGCATGTGCTCGCGCGGGGCATTATTTTTGTGGATTTGGCATTGGCCCAGGTCGCGGCCTTGGGGGTAAGCATCGCGTTTCTGTTTGGCAAAGACGCGCACGGTGTTGAAGCGCAGCTTTACGCCGTCGCCGCCACATTGCTGGCGGCGCTGGGTTTTGCGTGGCTGCGGAAACTGGCCAATAAGACCACACGCGAAGTGGCGATCGGCTGTGTCTACGTTGTTTCGACCGCACTTTCCATTGTCATCTTGAGCCAGTCCGCGCAGGGGATGGAAGAATTAAAAGAGATGTTGAACGGGAATATTTTATGGGTGCGCTGGCGCGAGCTGGGACTGATGGCAATGATTTATGCGGTTCTCATTATACTGCACGCCGTCTTCCGTGATCGTTTCCACCATCTGTCGTTTGACGCCAAACCGCAGGCGGCTTCGTTTCTCTGGGAGTTTCTGTTCTTCGCGTCGTTTGCGATCGTCATTACGCTTAGTTTCAATCTTGCCGGCATTTTACTCGTATTTGCCTACCTCATTATTCCCGCCTTCAGCGCTTCACTTCTCGTGCATTCGCTGCGCACACAGCTCTTAATCGGTATCGGACTCGCATTCATTGGCAGTTTGGCCGGCCTGTGGCTGTCATTTCGTTGGGACCTGCCAACCGGGGCGACGTTGGTGTCGGTATTGGGTCTGCTTCCGTTTTGCGCGCTGGCAATGAAACCCTTCCTGCCGAGGAAGGTGAAGGCTTAAAAGCAAAGGGTGCTTTGCCTGTTGCTGCCCTTCGTAGTTGCGTTTTCGCCGAGTGGTGAGATTTCTAACCTTAATCGGCAGCTGGCATAATGGCGGTTTTTATCCCGCCGCGCGCTCGGCGCGCTTGCGGTCGTTTTCTTTCAATAAGCGCTTGCGCAGGCGGATGTGGTGCGGCGTCACCTCCACCAGCTCATCGTCATCGATGAATTCCAGCGCGCGCTCCAACGTCATTTCTATCGGCGGGGTAAGGATAACGTTCTCATCCGAACCGGAGGCACGGACGTTGGTAAGTTGTTTGCCTTTGAGCGGATTAACCACGAGATCATTGTCGCGCGAATGGATGCCGATAATCATGCCCGCGTACAATTCTTCGCCGGGCCCGATGAACATGCGCCCGCGTTCTTGCAGATTAAACAACGCATAGGCGACGCTTCTGCCGGCGCCGTTGGAGATCAGCACGCCATTGATGCGCCGGCCGATGCCGCCTTTTTTCGCCGGCCCATAGTGGTCGAACACATGATAAATCAAGCCGGTGCCGGAGGTGGCGGTAAGAAATTCAGTTTGAAAGCCGATCAGGCCGCGTGCGGGAATCATATAATCGAGACGCACCCGCCCCCTGCCATCCGGCTCCATAGTGACAAGGTCGCCCCTGCGCAAACCGAGCTTCTCCATCATCGCGCCTTGATGTTGCGCTTCGACATCCACGGTTAACTGCTCATACGGCTCGTGGATCTCGCCATTCACTTCCTTGGTAATCACTTGCGGACGCGAGACCGCCAACTCATAACCCTCGCGGCGCATATTCTCGATCAGGATTTCCAGATGCAATTCGCCGCGGCCGGAAACGCGCAATTTATCCGGATCAGCGGTGTCCTCAACCCGCAGGGCGACATTATGGATCAGCTCGCGCTGCAGACGTTCACGGATCTGGCGGCTGGTAACGAATTTGCCGTCCTGGCCCGCGAACGGGGAAGTATTCACTTCAAACGTCATGGTCACGGTCGGCTCGTCGATGGACAACGGCGCCAGGGCTTCCACATTGGCGGGGTCGCACAAGGTATCGGAGATACCGGGCTTTTCGATACCGGTGACGGCGACGATATCGCCGGCGGCGGCCTCGGGCACCTCGTTGCGCTCCAAACCCAAGAAACCTAACACCTGCAGCACGCGTGCGTTACGCCGTTTGCCGGCACGATCCACCACCACAATCGGTTGATTGGTTTTAACACGGCCGCGGGTAATGCGGCCGATGACGATCGCGCCGACATAACTGGAATAATCAATACTGGAAACTTGCATTTGAAAAGGACCGTCGATATTAACTGGCGGCGGCGGCACATGTTCAATAATGGCCTCGAATAAAGGTGTCATATCCCCCGCACTGACATCCGGCTCTAATCCCGCGTAGCCGTTGAGCGCCGAGGTGTATACCACCGGGAAATCCAATTGTTCGTCAGTGGCGCCGAGTTTATCAAACAATTCAAACGTCTGATCCAGCACCCAGCTGGCGCGCGCCCCCGGGCGGTCGATCTTGTTAATCACGACGATGGGGCGCAGGCCTAAGGCGAACGCCTTGCGCGTGACGAAGCGCGTTTGCGGCATCGGCCCGTCGACCGCGTCCACCAGCAACAGCACGGAATCCACCATCGACAACACGCGCTCGACCTCGCCGCCAAAGTCGGCGTGGCCGGGGGTATCGACGATGTTAATGCGGTAATCGCGCCAACGGATGGCGGTGTTCTTAGCGAGAATGGTAATACCGCGCTCGCGCTCCAGATCGTTCGAATCCATGACACGCGTGCCCATTACTTGATGGGCGCTGAAGGTGCCGGATTGCTGCAGAAGTTTATCGACCAGCGTGGTTTTACCGTGATCGACGTGCGCAATGATAGCGATGTTGCGCAGTTTGTGAATCATGAAGAATCCCTAAAGGTTAACAAACAAAAGCGGCGCATTATACGCGTCTAGGGAAAAAACAGCCATGTTTGTTTTAAGCACGGCCTTCTGAATCCCGTAGAAACATCTTAGACCATCCTTGGGAATCCATCCGTCTTTTGCCTCACTTAATTTGCTATGACTTCTGGTTAAGTCTGATTACCAGATGAATGCCGTGAAATTTATCGTTTTTACTGTCGCGCTGTTGTGCCTGTCTAGGGCGAATGCGCAGGTAACCATTGAAATCGGCACCAGCTTTACTCATTCACAAAACGCCAATCTTGTGCTTGTCGGTGTTACCACTCCGGCGAAACGTCTCTTTGGTTCTGACTCCTATTATCAATTTAATGCCGGCGGTTGGACCGGATCGAGCAGCGCTTATTTGATAGGCGTTGCCAGAGGGCTGCAATGGGATTTTAGTCATGCAACCATGCGCCTGTCTTTAGGCGGAAGTTTGATTTCCAATACGAGCGATTCACTATCCACCTCATTTGAATTTTACGAACAATTGTTGATCCAGCGGCATATAGGCGGCGTCGACCTGGGGCTGTCTTACCGGCACTGGTCTAATGCCGGCATTAAAACCCCCAACGTCGGCATGAATTTTTTAGGCTTACAGATTCAAACCATGTGGTGATTCGTAGAGTCTTGAAACAGCCAACCAAAAGCTGAAATGCGCGGCTTTCATTTCTCTGCCTCGGGCATGCCGGAGTCGTCAAAATTGTTTTTCAATCTGAAAGCCAAGAAAGTCCATACCATAGTTCGGCGCTTTAATAAAAGCGTTAGACCAATGCCGATAAGTCAAAGCGAAATCCAATCCTTTAGCCTCATGGCGAACCATGAATTGTTCATAAAACTGGAATGCGGTAGAGAGGCGGTCACTGGTATTGGAGATTAAACTAGGGCCGCTGGACAAGCGCATATAAGTACGACCAAAGTCCCATTGCAGCCCTTTGGCAACACCGGCCACGGAGGCGCTTCTGGGCCCGGTCCAGCCACCAACATTAAATTGGTGATAGGAATTCAAACCCAAAAAATGATTATCCGGCACGGTAATCCCAAGTAACAACAGATTAGTGTCTTTTGTATAGAACGTACCGCCGCCGACTTCCATAGTCATTTCAGCTTGAGCGCTGTGAATAAAAAATAAGCTAAGAGTAAGAAGTCCATATTTCATTTGCGTCTCCCATTAAAGTTATCTCGCTTTTATAAAAGCACAAGTCGTGCCATCTGCGAGAAGGGGGGAGCCGCTTATCGTGTATTAGAGCTCGATTAGCCGATTGGGTAATTCGTTCTGATCATTCTTATGGCGGGGAAAATGCTGTGCGAGCTTATCGCCGCAGGCGGCGATGGCGGATAAAAATCCTTGCTCAATCCGGCCGGCTGTTACATCGGCGATAAAATGGGTGACAATGTCGTCCCATTCGCCTTTGCTCGATCGTTCATGAATGCCGGCATCGGCGAGAATCTCGACGTAACGCTCGGCCACGGATACGAACAGGAGCACGCCGGTACGCTCGTGGGTGAGATGCAGACCCTGGACAAAAAATTGCTCGCGCGCGAGCCTGCGCGCGTACCGCCGCTGCAGCGCGGCGGGGACGAAAAACATTTTTAGCGGAGACCAGTGTAAAACTCCCATGGCTGCAACGAACAGGCTGAGTTGAATTTCATAAAGATAAAACACGCTGGTGTCCGGTTTTAATAGCAAGATTAATCCGGGCGCTGACAGGGCGATGAATCCCGCCCATAACAGCGCAATCTGCAAATAATCGTCGCTGGCGCGCGCCATGACGGTCACGATCTCGCCGCTGGTCTTCTTCTCCGCTGTACTCACAGCCTCGGCGATGCGTAACTTTTCGGTCTTACTTAAAAAAGCCATTCCACCTCCCCTACCATCGTCCGGAAGCGCCGCCGCCGCCAAAAGACCCGCCACCGCCGGAGAAACCGCCGCCACGGGAAACCCCTCCACCGCCGCCACCGAAACCGCCGCCCCAATAGCCGCCCCAGCCGCTGTGATGGCCGCGAGCCAAACGCGAGAAAATAATTAACATCAACAGCAAAAAGAATGGGAACGCGAAAACCGGCCGCTCTTTAGACTTTGCCGGCGTAGGGGTGTAAGCGCCGCCGAGCACGGCAAGGATTGCCTGGGTACCGCGCACCACCCCCGCCTCATAATCGCCTTGTTTAAAATACGGCAGAATTTCGTTCTGAATAATGGTATGACTGAGCGCATCGGTAAGCTTGCCCTCCAAGCCATATCCCACCTCAATGCGCACTTCGTGCTCATTCGGCGCGATGATTAATACAACGCCATTGTTTTGCTTTGCCTGGCCGATGCCCCAGCGGCGCGCAAGCTGTACACCATAATCTTCTATCGGGTAGCCCTGCAATGAAGCCGGAATTACGACCACCACCTGCTCGCGCGTGGCTTGCTCGTGCTGCTCCAATTGTTGCGTTAACCATAAGCGGGTGTGTGACGACAACAGTCCGGCCTGGTCCACGACGCGACCGGTTAACGGCGGAAAGCTGGGCGCGGCTAACGCCTGCGTGCAAATCAGCAAGCTTAAAACCGAAATTAACCGGATTACGGCGCTGCGCGTTATTCCTGCTATCACGTTCACAATCGGCGATCAGAATTTTACCTGCGGCGCTTCCTGTGCCGACTCAGGTTGCGAGAAGTTGGCTTTTACCTTGGCATCCGGATAAAGCAGCGCGGCATACCAGCGGCCCGGGATAGTGCGCAGCTCGGTGTTATAGCGCTTCACCGCCTCGATATAATCGCGCCGCGCCACCGCGATGCGGTTTTCTGTGCCTTCGAGTTGCGATTGCAGCGCAAGAAAATTCTGATTCGATTTAAGCTCGGGATAGCGCTCCACCACCACCAGCAAACGCGCCAGCGCGCTCGACAACGCATCTTGATTGCGCTGAAATTGCTGCAGTGCACTGGGATTATTGACGATATCCCGCGGAATCTGCATTTGCGCGACTTTGCTGCGGGCCTCCACTACTTGGGTGAGCACCTCTTTTTCCTGCTTGGCATAGCCCTTGACCGTCTCCACCAGGTTGGGGATGAGGTCGGCGCGGCGCTTATATTGATTTTGTACCTGGCTCCAGGCGGCGTTGACCTCTTCATCCAAAGTAGGAATAGTGTTTATCCCACAACCGGTTAATACTAACGCAGCGAGGGCTGGTAAAATGTAATGGCGGTAATTTTTGCGCATGATGTGCCTTTATTATTAGCTTGGATTAAACAATTCGCATAACAACCCACAATATACCATTCTCTGTTTAAAGAGGGCAGATATGGCTGTCAGCAAAGAGTACCGCGACTATATACTGGAAAGGCTGGAATGCGCCGGGCCGGCCGTCGGCAAAAATATGTTCGGCGGCGTCGGCATCTATTTGCAGGGTTTATTCTTCGCCCTCATCGCCGAGGACGTCCTGTACTTCAAAGTGGATGACAGTAATCGGCCGGATTATAGTAACGCCGGCATGGAGGCGTTTAAACCTTACGGCGATCGAGGCCAAGTAATGCAATATTATCAGGTGCCGATTGAGATATTAGAAGATGATGATAATCTGCGGATCTGGATAAATAAGGCTCTGACTGTCGCCGGCGAGAAATCCAAAGCTAAAAAGAAAGGCCTAAAAAGGCGCAATTAAGGATATTCAAAAACCGATGTAAACGGCTGCCCTCATGGACTGGGATCAATATTATTTTCATCGCCCGCGATCGTTCGCCGAATTACGGTAAAATTCAACGCTCTAAATAAATTAAACCACCTCAAAGAGGAATATGGAAACGAACCCAACCGCGCACACGAACGGTCTGATTGAGCAGACCAGCCCCTACCTGCTGCAGCATGCGCACAACCCGGTGGATTGGCATCCCTGGAACCAAGAGGCGTTGGAACAAGCGCGGCGGGAAGATAAGCCTATCCTGCTCTCCATCGGCTATTCCGCCTGCCACTGGTGCCATGTCATGGCGCATGAGTCGTTCGAGGACGAACAGGTCGCCAAGGTCATGAATGACCTGTTTGTTTGTATCAAAGTAGACCGGGAGGAGCGGCCCGACCTCGATAAAATCTATCAGACCGCGCACCACTTATTAGTACAGCGCGCGGGCGGCTGGCCGTTGACGATGTTCTTGATGCCGGATGACCACACACCTTTCTTCGGCGGAACCTATTTTCCCAAACAGGCTAAATACGGCATGCCCGCGTTTGTCGACATCCTGCGAAAAGTCGCCGACTACTATCACGCTCACCGGCACGAAATCCACCAGCAAAATGCCTCGGTAAAAGAAGCCTTGCAGCGGATCCAACCGGGCCCGGCCGATCCCGCTTTAACGATTCAGCCCTCGGTGCTCAATGAGGCGCGCATCCAATTGCAGCAGCAATTCGACCCGGTCCATGGCGGCTTCGGCGCCGCCCCTAAGTTTCCACACCCGACCAATCTCGAATTCTGCTTGCGCCATTGGGCAAGCAGCGCCTTAAATAAACCGCCGGATGAACGCGCCCTCACCATAGTCCGGCATAGCTTGCGGCGCATGGGCGACGGCGGCATCTATGACCAGCTCGGCGGCGGCTTTTGCCGCTATTCGGTAGACGAACGCTGGATGATTCCTCACTTTGAAAAAATGTTGTACGACAACGGCCCGCTATTGGCGCTTTATACCGACACCGCCATTGCTACCGGCGATGGCTTTTACCGGCGCATCGCGCTCGCGACCGCGGATTGGGTGCTGCGCGAAATGCAATCGCCTCACGGCGGTTATTACTCGACCCTCGACGCCGACTCGGAGGGACACGAAGGCAAATTCTATATCTGGACGCGCGAACAGGTTACAGCCCTGTTAAACGAGGAAGAATTCCGCATTGTCGAGGCGCGTTTTGGCTTCGATCTGCCGCCCAACTTTGAACACCGGTGGTGGCACTTGCACGTGCACCAAGAAGTCGACGCGATTGCGCATAAATTGGGCCTCTCGGAGCAACGTGTGATCGTCGGCCTGACCTCCGCTTCGCAAAAGATGTTTGCCGCGCGCGAAAAACGCGCCCACCCCGGGCGCGATGAGAAAATCCTGACCTCATGGAATGGGTTGATGATCAAAGGCATGGCGCGCGCGGGGCGCTTTTTCAACCGGCCGGATCTCGTCGACTCCGCGCAGGGCGCGCTGGATTTTATCCGCTCGCAATTGTGGACCGGCGAACGTTTATTGGCGACGGCCAAAGACGGTAAGGCGCATCTCAATGCTTATCTCGATGATTATGTGTTCTTGATCGACGGCGTACTGGAATTACTACAAGCCCGTTGGCGCAATGAGGATTTGGATTTCGCCGTCGCGCTTGCCGATATCGTCCTGGATCGCTTCCAAGATCATGAAATGGGCGCGTTCTATTTTACCGCCGACGATCATGAGAAATTGGCCTTTCGCCCCAAACCCGTGCAAGACGAGGCGACACCATCCGGAAACGGCGTGGCCGCGCAAGCGTTACTAAGACTGGGGCATTTGCTCGGCAATACGTCTTACCTCGATGCCGCTGAGCACGCACTGAAGGCGCTATACGCGAGCGTTTCCCAATATCCTTCGGCGCATAATTCGTTGTTGCTGGCGATCGAAGAATACCTTCATCCGCCGCAGCTCATCGTGCTCCGCGGGCAAGAGCAGCCGCTGCGCCTCTGGACGGAGCGCTGCCGGCAATACTACGCGCCGCGCCGTTTGGTATTCTCTATCCCCGACTCAGCCGAAAACCTGCCGGGAGTGTTAGCCGCCCGTTCTGCGAAAGCCGTTGCCACCGCCTATATCTGCACCGGTCATACCTGCTCCGCGCCGATAACGGATTTCGCGCAACTCGAACAGGAATTAAAGCCCGCCGAAGTAGCAGCGCTCTAGCAGGGCGCTGAAAAACTCGTTCCGTATCGCCTCAATGATTCGGCTGCTTGCCTTGATCCTGCTCGGGCTGCCTATCTTGCGTCTTTTCCAAACCAGACCGGTTTATCGGCGTAACTGAACTAAGTCTTGGTTCCGTCGGATTCAAACGCGACAACGCACGCAAACGACGCAAGGCGTGATGATCGGCAACCCGTGGATACGGGTTTGCATTCACACCATTCGTGTTTTTACTAACGGCGGTAACCGACATATCCAATGATAACTCCGGAATTCCGGTTTGCTTCATCTTTTGATGAAA
>DATGVQ010000182.1:0-5011 GCA_035300145.1 Acidiferrobacterales bacterium
ATTAAGGTTGACGGCGGCGCATCTCTGTTGAATCATACCGCACATCAATCGCGATTTTATCCATCGACCGTGCGACCACAAAACCGGCAGGGCCCAGGCTTGACTAACAACAGAATAAAACCTTCCATCCAGGTCATTACCCGTATGACCAAACTCCTGGATGCCCTCGCGCAAAGTCCGCAGCCGCTCAGTTTGAAACAGGTCACGCAGGTCACCCACCTGCATCCTTCCAGCGCACATCGCATTCTAGGCTCGATGGTGCACGCCGGTCTAGTCGACCGCATTGAACCCGGCATGTACCGGCTGGGGATTAAACTATTGGAATTAGGCAATCTGGTGAAATCGCGCATCAATGTGCGCCTCGAAGCCTTGCCTTATATGCAGCAACTGCATGAGGAGCTGGGCGAGGCGGTAAACTTGAGCATGCGCCACGGTGATGAGGTTGTTTACGTCGAGCGCACCTCGAGCGGCAAATCCATGATGCGTGTGATCCACGTCATCGGCGCGCGTGTGCCGTTACATGTCAGCGCCGTCGGCAAGTGCTTTCTCGCGCACGACGGCGACAAGGCCGGTATGGAATATGCGCACCGCACCGGCCTGCCGCGTTTGACGGAAAATTCGATCAGCGACCGAAAAAAATTGCGCGAGGAGCTGGAGGGCATCAGAAACAGAGGCTACGCGTTCGATTTCGAAGAAGCGGAAAAAGGCGTGAGTTGCATCGGCACCGGAATTTATGGCGCGGACGGCAGCCTCATCGCCGGTCTTTCGGTCTCCGCGCCGGCGGACAGACTGAATAAAGACTGGGCGCTGCATATCAGGAAAACCAGCGAACAGATCTCGCGCACCTTGGGCTATAAAGCGCGCTGAAAGATGTAGGGACGTAGGGTGGCCCGTCGGGGCGTAACCCACCCTACAGACCAGGCAGGGGGGATTCCCGCGACAATATCTCAAACTTAAGGAGAAAACGATGAAACCCAAACCCGGTAATCTTTTGCTGGTCCTAGCCTCGCTGATGCCGGCATTGGCCTTGGCACAGTATCCCGGCAATTATCCGGCGAATTACGCCAACATCGCGGCGGCCGCCGCGAAAGAAGGCAAGTTGATCATCTATAGCGCCACCGATGCCAAGGCGGCCAATCCGCTGATCAAGGACTTCGAGGTGATCTATCCCGGCATCAAAGTGGAATACAACGATCTTAACAGCACCGAACTGTACAACCGGTTCATCAGCGAAGCCGCCGCCGGCGCGGGCTCGGGCGATGTGCTCTGGAGCTCGGCGATGGATTTGCAAATTAAGCTGGTCAACGACGGCTATGCGCAAGCCTACAAATCCCCGGAAGCGGCGCATATACCGAATTGGGCGCTATGGCGCGACCAGGCCTCCGGCACCACCTACGAGCCGATCGTGTTCGTTTATAACAAACGCCTGATGCCGGTCGAAGATGTACCGCAGACCCACGCGGATTTAATCAAACTGCTGAAGAACAAGGCCGATAAGTACAAAGGCAAGGTAACCACCTACGATCCGGAACGCAGTGGCACTGGTTTCATATTTGTTACCCAAGATCTGAAGAACTCACCGGCGTTCTGGGATTTGGCCAAAAGCCTGGGCGGCAGCGGCGTGAAACTGTATACCAGCACCGGCGCCATGCTCGAGCGTATCAGTTCCGGCGAACACTTGCTGGGCTACAACATCATCGGTTCTTACGCCAAGGCCCGGGCTGAAAAGGATCCCGCTATCGGTATTGTTTACCCGAAGGACTACACGCTGGTGATGTCGCGCGTCCTGTTCATCCCGAAAGCGGCGAAGAATCCGAATGCCGCCAAGTTGTTCATCGATTACATCCTGTCAAAACGCGGCCAGGAAATCATTGCCAATCAATCGCAGCTTTACTCCATTCGCGCGGATGTTGAAGGGGCAACCACTGCCGCCGGCCTTACTAAGACCCTGGGCGCCAGCCTCAAACCCATCGCCGTAGGCCCCGGGCTGATGGTTTATCTAGACCAAGCGAAGCGGCTGGAATTTCTTAAGCAGTGGCAACAAGCAATGGGCGGCCGCTGACCGTGCGCACCTCGATACCGCGCGTATCGGTGGTGCTGGCCACCGCCGTGGCGGTGATGTTGCCGCTGGGGTTGGTGTTCTATCAGAGTTTTCTTAACGCGCCGTTTTTTAACCCTAGCGCCAAACTGGGTCTCTCGGCTTACGCGTATGTCCTGAGCGACCCGGATTTCCACAAGGCGTTTGTTACTACCGCGGTGATCGCTTTCGGCATCACCGCCATCGCCGTGCCGTTGGGCGGCATGCTGGCATTCTTAATGGTGCGCACGGATCTGCCGGGCCGCCGCTGGCTGGAGCCGCTGCTATTGGTCCCGTTGTTCGTGTCACCGGTGGTATTTGCCTTCGGCTATGTCGTCGCCGGCGGGCCGGTCGGCTTCTTCTCGCTGTGGGCCAAGCAGTTATTCGGCTTCATTCCCTGGAACATCTATTCCATGTCCGGCCTCATTTTGATCGGCGGCCTGTCCCACGCGCCCTATGTGTATGTGTATTCCTCTTCGGCTTTACGCAGCCTCGGCTCGGATTTGGAAGAGGCGGCGCGCACCGCCGGCGCCGGGCCCTTGCGCGTGGCCTTGACCGTATCCCTGCCCATGGTGCTGCCGTCGTTGCTGTTCAGCGGCGTACTGGTGTGTTTCTTAGCCTTCGAATTATTCGGCTTGCCGTTGGTGTTGGGCGATCCGGAAGGCATCCTGGTGTTAGCCACCTATCTTTATAAGCTGACCAACAGGCTGGGCGTCCCCTCCTATCAATTGATGGCGGTAGTCGTGGTCGCGATCATGCTGGTCACCCTGCCGCTGGTGTATTTGCAGCGCCGGCTTTTAAGCACTTCCGGCAAGTATGTCTCGATTAAAGGCAAGGGATTGAATCCCCGCCCGTTGGAATTGGGTTCCTGGCGTTGGCCGGCGCTCGCGTTCGTCGGGTTGTGGCTGGGATTAACCGTGGTGGTGCCGTTGATGGGGGTAGGCCTGCGCTCGGTGGTCAGCGCCTGGGGCGAGGGGATAAATATTTTAGAAGTATTAACCCTCGATCACTTCCGGGAAATCAGCAATTACCCGAACGTGATCCGCGGCATTACCAACACCTTATTAATCGCGGTGATCGGCGGCGCGTTTTCCGTCGCCGCCTACAGCGCGATCAGCCTGGCCGCGCATCGCTGGCAGGGGGGTTGGTCGCGCCTGCTGGATTATTTGGTGTTGATCCCGCGCGCCATGCCGGGCTTGGTGGCGGGATTGGCATTCTTATGGTTATTCCTGTTTTTTTCCCCGCTGGTGCCGCTGCGTAACACCATCTTCAGCGTATGGTTGGCCTACACCGTGGTTTGGCTGGCCTATGGCATGCGCTTGATTTCCGCCGCCCTGCTGCAGATCGGGCCGGAGCTGGAAGAAGGCGCGCGCGTCGCCGGCGCTACTCCCGCCCAAGTCACCCGCCATGTGGTGCTGCCGTTGATCCGCTTCAGCCTGTTGGGCAGCTGGGTATTGGTGTTCCTGATCTTCGTGCGCGATTATTCCACCGGCGTTTACCTGCTCGGCCCCGGCACCGAAGTCATCGGCTCCTTGCTGGTGTCCCTATGGGGCGCGGGCGCCATCGACTTAATCGCGGCGTTATCGATGGTAAATGTTATTTTAATCGGCGCCGGGCTCGCCGTTGCCTTGCGTTGGGGGGTGCGTTTACATGGCTGAACTTAACGTGGAAAACCTGCACCTGCGCCTGGGAGACAACGAAATTCTCAAAGGCGTTTCCCTGCACGTCAACCGGGGCGAAGTGGTCGCCCTGCTGGGCGCTTCCGGCAGCGGTAAAACGACATTATTGCGCGCGGTGGCCGGACTGGAAAAACCCCACACCGGCCGGATTCTGTTAAGGGATAAAGCGGTTTTCGACAGCGCCGGCGGCAACGAGACGCCGGTGGAAAAGCGCAATCTCGGTCTGGTGTTCCAATCCTACGCGTTATGGCCCCACCGCAGCGTGTTTGAAAATGTCGCCTATGGACTCAAGCTCCGCGGCATACCCGCCGCGGAAATACGCACGCGCGTGGAGGCGGTGCTGGAACAAATCGGCCTCACGGCGTTGGCACAACGTTATCCGCATCAACTTTCCGGCGGCCAGCAACAACGCGCGGCGTTGGCGCGCGCGCTGGTCTACAATCCGCCGGTAATTTTACTGGACGAGCCTTTATCCAATCTGGACGCCAAGCTGCGGGAAGAGGCGCGCGCGTGGCTGCGCGAGCTGATTATTAAATTACAATTAAGCGCCCTGTGCGTGACCCACGATCAGGTGGAAGCCATGGCGATTGCCGACCGCATCTGCCTGCTCAAAGACGGGCGCATTGAACAAGAAGGCACGCCGCAACAAATGTATAGCGCGCCCATGACCTTGTTCGCCGCGGAATTCATGGGCAGCAACAACCGCCTGCGCGGACGCATCAGCGAGATGCGCGCCGGCAAGGCGCGGCTGCAAGGCGACGGCTGGGAGCTATGGGGACACGCGCGCGCCGAACTTAAGGCGGGGGAAGAAGCGACCGGCGTGATCCGTTTGGAGTGCGTCGCTCTGGCCGAAGGCGCGGGCGACAATCGCCTGCCGATGACGCTGGCGGCCTCCATGTATTTGGGAAACCTCTGGGAGTATTTGTTTAAGCTGCAGGATTTCTCGGTGCGCGCGTACGGCGACGCCGGCCTCGCCCCCGGCACCACCCGCTGGTTGTCGTTTCCGCCGGATAAGCTCTGGATTTTTTAAGCGATTCCTGCCTCAACCAAACCATATTCTCATTCCACCCCAGGCGTGCTCACCTTCCAAGATGCCCACGTTCCAGCGTCTTCTAGCAGAATCCGCGGCTCCAGCTTTGGCCGGTTGTCCTTGCCGATCCAGGCGCGTCCGAGTTTTTGTTTTTTGGTCATGGTGTTTTTGGATCGCTTTTTGGACCGCGAACGTCTCGTTCGCTATTTTGCGGACAGGATGTCC
>DATGVQ010000183.1:0-11187 GCA_035300145.1 Acidiferrobacterales bacterium
TTTGGATGGGGGCCGACGCCTTCCTGCGAGAACCGCATCACTTCGCTGTCATCGATGGAAACATAGCCGGCGGGCCCCATGAGGTTAGCTTGACGCAGGCGGATTCGGGTCATTTCTTCCGAGTCATCGGCGTAACCGAAAGGTTCTGATGCAACAACATCAGGGGGAGTTGGGAGTGTAGACTGATCGGGTTCGTCCCCGGAGCCGGTCATGACATCCTTGAGCAGCCTCAACGCCCTATTCAAGTACCGGCACTTCGACCGCGAGATTATTATCTTGTGCGTTCGCTGGTACCTAAGCTACAAGCTGCGCTAGGGGTTGAGCTTGCTCACACTACGGTGCTCCGCTGGGTACAGCGCTTCATGCCAGAATTCGAACAGCGCTGGGTGCGCTTTGCCCGTCCCGTCGGGAAGTCCTGGCGTATCGACGAGACCTACATTCGCGTCGGAGGGCAGGGGCGTTACCTTTAGCGCGCTGTGGACAAGCGTGGCAGGACCGTCGATTTCCGGCTGAGTGAGCACCGCGATATCGAGGCAGCGAAGGCGTCCTTCCGGAAAGCACTCGCGACCGCTGGCGCCCCGATGCGAGTGACGCTCGATGGGCACTATCCCCGCCACCGCGCACTCTTCGAGTTGCGGCGTGAGGCCCAGGTGTGGCACCGGGTCAAGGTTCGATCCTGCCGGTATCTGAACAACATCGTTGAGCAAGACCATCGAGCGATTAAGGCACGCGCTGGGCCGATGCTGGGCTTCAAAATCTTTGCTAATGCGGCGAGGACGATCGCTGGGATCGAGCTTGCCCATCGGATACGTAAAAGGCAGTTCCAGCTAGTGCGGAGACTTGGACCGACTCCGCGACTATCGATACAAGAGGCACAGAATGTCGCACTGGCGTGTGATGTCGTCCGTGCGGAAGGATCGACGAACCAACGCGCGGTTCGCGTTCGCGAAGTTGTTGCACCAGAACCCCTTTTCTTGATTTACCCCGACATTTTGCTATAGGCTGTAGCACTAGCAGAATGTTGAAAAAGTCCAGCCATGGTCTTGTTCAGCAGCCTGCTAGAAACCGGAGAAGTACTATTAAAATTTACCAAAGTCTAGCGAGGGAAACACCATGCCCATCGTCATCGAAAAGATTTGCTTATGGGCCTTCGTTTTATTCACCTTTCTTCTCTCCGCCTGCGACTCATCCGACAAACGCGTCTCCCCGGTAGCCGAAGTCGCCCTGTACGAAGGTGCCGACCGCATGCAGCGGCTGGTGGCCGCGGCCAAGCAGGAAGGGGCGCTCACGTTTTATACGTCTGTCAATAAGCTGCAGCACGACAGTCCAATCATTGGCGCCTTTCAACAGAAGTATGGAATAAAAGTGACGGTATGGCGGGCGGCATCGGAAAAAGTGCTGCAACGCGTATTGATCGAAGCGAAGGCGGAACGCTTCGATGTCGACGTGGTGACGATTACCGGGTCCGAACTGGAGGCCTTGCATCGGGAAAAACTTCTGCAAGAAATCAAGTCGCCTTATTTCCGTGATTTAATTCCGGCTGCGCTGCCGCCGCATCGGGAATGGATAGGGACTTATTTACTTACGTTTGTGCAGGCCTATAACACCGATATGGTGAAGAAAAAGGATCTGCCTCACACCTATCAGGATCTGCTGTATCCGAAGTGGCAGAACCGCTTAGGCATCGAGTCCAAAGATTATGAGTGGTTCTACAGCGTTGTTAAGGGCATGGGAGAAGAAAAGGGTCTGCGGTTTTTTAAAGACTTGGTGGCCAAGAACGGCTTATCCGTACGCAACGGGCATTCGCTCCTAACGAATCTCGTCGCCTCCGGCGAGGTGCCGCTGGCCTTGACCGTGTATCATTACACGGTGGAACAATTGAAACAGAAAGGCGCGCCGATCGACTGGTTTGCCATCGAACCCGCCATTGCCGGTCTAGCCGCTACCGGCGTCTCTAACAACGCGCCGCATCCGAACGCCGCGATCTTATTTTACGACTACCTGATCAGCGAGGAAGCACAAACGATGTTTGTGGAAATGAATTATACGCCGGTTAACAAAAAAGTTCCGTCGCCGTTGAAAGGCATCGAAATCAAGCTGATCGATCCCGTCGTCAGTCTGGATGAGTCGGAAAAATGGAACAAGCTGTACGACAACATCGTGCTACGAAAGTAAAAGATCGCAGGTGAAGGAGAGATGATGCATAAACCCGAAGCGCGCATTTTGCTGGACCCATACCTGGAGTGGGTCAACAACGAAGGTATCCCCATCGTCGAGGACTTCGGCGTCGATTTATTCCGGGTGGAAACCAAACCCTGGGCCCGTTTCGGCATCAACGGCGCGGCTGTCCATCCCAAGGGTCGCGGTGACTTCGTGAACATGTTTCTATTGGATCTGCCGCCCGCGGCGGCGACCGTGCCGCAACGTCATTTGTACGAGGAAGTTATCTATGTATTGGAGGGACGCGGCAGCACCGCCATCGAGGCGGACGACGGCCGCAAGCACACGTTCGAGTGGGGGCCCATGAGCATGTTCGCCATCCCGCTGAACACGAAATATCGTCACTTCAACGGCAGCGGCTCGGAACGCGCGCTGCTGGTGTCGACCACCAGCCTGCCGGTGGTCATAAACCTGTTTCATAACGCCGAATTTGTTTTCAACAATGGCTGGCGGTTCGACGAACGCATCGGCGACGACCGGTATTTCAGCGGCGAAGGAGATTTGACGCCGGCAAGTCACGGGCATCATCTATGGGAAACCAATTTCGTACCCGACATAGGCGCCATTGAGCTCAAGGAGTACGGCCGGCGCGGCGCCGATGGAAAGAATCTTAAGTTTGTCCTCGCCGACGGAGTGATGCACGCCCACATCTCTGAGATGCCGGCGGGTACTTACAAAAAGGGGCACCGGCACGGTCCCGGGATTTGTGTAATGTGCATTACCGGACATGGGTATTCGCTATTGTGGTACGAGGGCGAGACCGACGTCCGGCGCGTAGATTGGCGGCACGGCACCGTGTTCGCTCCGCCGGACCAGATGTTCCACCAGCATTTCACCACCAGCCCCCTGCCCGCGCGCTATTTGGCCACGGGGTTGGGCAGCCTGCGCTATCCGTTTTGCGAAAGCCAGCGCATCGCCTTGTCCGGGGGGACCTCCACCAGCCTCAAGCACGGCGGCAATCAAGTCGAGTATGAAGACCAGCTCCCCTGGATTCACCAGTTATTCGAAGAGGAAATGAAAAAGGCCGGCGTGGAAGTGCGCATGAAGAAGTTCATCAGCAAATCGCCGTAATTCCAGATGGCATCCGACCGTTTCGCGGGAAAGGTAGCGATCGTCACCGCGGCCGGCGCCGGCATCGGCCGCGCCATCGCGCTCGAGTGGGCCCGAGGCGGCGGGACGGCGGCGCTCGCGGATAAAGATAAATCAGCGGTCGAACCAACCGCGCAAGAGATTGCAGCGTTGAACGCGACGGCGCTGGCGATCGACGGTTACATCAAAGACGCACAGGTGCCGCTGATTATGCCAACTTCCGCCGCTAAGTAGCTATATGGTTGCCCGCATAAGGGGAGGATAAGATGGGTTTTGTGTCGCAGCTAAGTGCCGTCCTGCAGTGGGACTTGATGTTAATGATGGTCGGGTCCGTGCTGTTCGGGCTTATCATCGGGATATTGCCGGGGGTGGGGGGCAGTGTCGCGATTGCGTTGCTAATCCCCATTACCTTCGGGCTCGACCCGAAGGCCTCCATCGTGGTGTTGCTTTCGGCCTATGGCGCCTCCGCCATGGGCGGATCGCTGACCTCTATTCTCATTAATACCCCCGGCGACGCGGTCAATGCCGCTACCGCATTCGACGGCTATCCCTTGGCGCAACAGGGAAAGGCGGGGATGGCGATCACCGCCTCCATGGTCAGTTCGGTCTTGGGCGGATTGCTCGGGTTGATGGCCCTGGATCTCATGATCCCGGTTTCGCGCAAGCTGATCTTGATGTTTTCTTACCCCGATTTCTTTATGTTGGCCGTGTTCGGCATGACGGTGATCGCCGTGATTACGCGCGGCAATACCTTTCGCGGCGTTCTCTCGGCGTTGTTCGGCCTGCTGCTGGCGTTTGTCGGCACCGACCCGATCATGGGCAACGATCGCTTCACGTTTGGGATTGAGTATCTGTGGGACGGCGTCGATTTGCTTTCCGTCATTATCGGCTTTTTCGCCGTGACCGAGGCCTATACGTTAAGCCGCCAATACGAATCCATCTCCGGCGAGATCAAGGTGAAATCTGGTATATCCTGGGACGGTGTTAAAGCCGTCTTCCAGCATTTTTGGTTGTTCCTGCGCTCGTGCTTCATCGGGTTTTACACCGGCGTAATCCCGGGTGTGGGCGGCATCGTCGGCAGTTTTATGGCCTACGGAACGGCGGTGCAGATGTCGAAGAGCCCGGAAAGATTCGGTAAAGGGGCGATTGAAGGAGTGATCGCGGTCGAATCCGCCAACGAGGCGCGGGAGGGCGGTCATTTGCTGCCGACGCTGGCATTCGGTATTCCGGCCAGCGCGTCGATGGCGATATTGATCGGCGGCTTGATGATGCATGGCATATCGCCCGGCCCGGAAATGCTGACGAAGGACATTAATTTGACTTATTTTCTGATCGCCACCGCCGTCGTGAGCAAGTTTGTCGCGATGATTCTCGGCTTGCTGCTCGGTACACGGATGGTTTTTGTGACCAAGATCCGCGGCTCCCTGATGGCGCCCGCTATTATCGTGATTGCCTTGGTGGGCGCCTACGGCGTCGGCGGAAAAATGGGGGACGTGATTGCTACTGCGGTATTCGGCTTCCTCGGGGTGCTGATGCAGAAATACGGCTATTCGCGCGTCTCGCTGATCATCGCCCTGGTATTGGGTAAATTGGTGGAAGCCTCTTACCACCAGTCGATGACGACTTTCGGAGTCAGCGGCTTCTTTACCCGGCCTATCGCACTGGCCCTGTTATTGCTGATCGTCGGGTCATTAGTATGGCCGTTTATTCGAAAGAAGAAAGTTAGGGTAAAGCCATGATCCAGATTAACGAAAAAAGCATTTTTTCCACGCTAATCTTCCTGTTCGCCTGCAGCATTCTTTTTGCGACCATCGATATGCACAGCGACGTCGCGCTGGTGCCGAGGATCGTGGGAACCGGCCTGCTGTTATTTTCCGGCGTGCAAATGCTGATGGATTTGTTCCCTGCGGTGAGAAAACGCCTTTCTTTTTTGGAGTCTAAATTAACCGCCGAAGAGACCTTCGGCGGAGAAGGTGTGGTGGAGGAAGAAGCAGAAACAGGAAAGTCGCCATTTGAAAGATACCTCTTTTTTGGCTGGGTCGCGGCATTCGTGGCGCTGATTTTTTTTATCGGCATGATTTGGGCGATCGCGATTGCGATCTTCGTCTATCTTAAATGGATCAATAAAGATAGCTGGACGTTGGCTCTCATTTATTCGCTCGGCATCGCGTTATTTATTTACCTGGTGTTCGTCGTCGGCTTCGGGTTTTATTATTTCTTGTAAAACTCGGCAATGTATTTCATCTGAGTAAAATCATATGGCGAATATCCAGCTCAGCTTAGCCATGGGTGATTATGACCACGTGCGTGACTTTACGCACGGGTTGGTGAAGGCCGGCGGCATCGACATTACCTACCTCAATCTTCCGCGCGAGGAGATTTTTTATCGGCGAGGTGTCGTAATTAAAAATCAAACCGCGATTTTAACCTGCGCCATCTGCACCTTGACCCCGGCCTTCTTCGTTGCTTGTTCGTAGAGCCGATGGATGCGCGGATCCTGATCTTCGTATTCGATCTGGTCGCCGCCTTTTTTCACGCTGGTGGAGACGCCGCCGAACAGCGACTTGCGTTTGCTTTCGGTAAACGGATAACGCAGGCTGCCGTAGGCGGTGGCGAGATAGCGCGCCGGCACCGGGCTGGCGTTGAAATGCTGGTGGAACATCCGATCCGGCGGCGCGAATACGGTGCCGTGCTTCCAATCGACGCGGTGGAAATCCGCGTCGCCCTCGTACCATAACAGTGAGTAGCCTTGGCCGGTAACGCACATGACGTGAAAGTCCGCGCCGTGGCGATGGGCTTTTTTGTAGGTGCCGACCGGCATCTCGGAGATATGCGCATGCATGGTGCCGTCGGCCAGGATGAACATGATATTCTTGCCGCCGGCGCCGCGGTCGGCCCACTCTTTAAGCTCGATCGCCGCGAGGTCCGGCACGAAGTTGGTTTCCCACATGTGGTTGCCGGGACGCACCGCGATAAAGTCTCCCTCGCCGCTGAAATATTTGTCGCCGCCCATGCGTTCCTTGAACTCCCAGGGGTTATTGAAAACGAACTCTTCATTATGAAATATGTTCATCACCGCCGGCAGATTGGTGGTGCATGCCAGGCGCGCGCGCTCAGAACCGCTGCCGTTGAAATGCCGATACTTGGCGTTCAAAGGGATGGCGAACAGGCTGCGCGGGCCCCATTCAAACGTATGCTTGCGCCCGTCGGCGGCTTCAATCGTGGTGCTGCCGCGTCCGGACAAGACGTAGATGACTTCTTCATACAAATGGCGCTGGGGAGAGGTAGCCGTCCCCGGCGGCATTTCCAATACAAACATGCACACGAAATCGCCGCGCCCCTTGAGGTGGGCGGCCGCGCCGTTTACCCCGAAACGCGCCCAGGGTTTGGTTTCGGCTTCAAATAAATCGATACCGAAGTCCTCGGTAATGGGAATGCCCTCTTTCTTAACCCACTCCAGGTAAGAATCGATCATTAGCTTCTGCGCACCGGGGTTGCTCATGTATTTTCTTCGAATATCATCGGCAAGGGATTATAGACAGTCGCTATCCCGCTGAAAAGAGCAGGGATTTAATCACTACCGGCACCACCTGGGCCGGGTCAATAACCTTGCCGATATCCACGTAATCGAATTCCTGTAATTGGATCCCATCGATGGAGATCAGGGGGCGTGTAAGGTGCAGTTCGTGTTCGAGTATGTGCCCGAGCAGTTTGCCGATATCGCCGTCCACCATCAGAATCAGAGGCGTTTGCTCATCCGCGGTTCCTCTCAGCACCCGGGCGATCCCTTCGGCGACGCCGCGCAAGCGAGAATAATGCGGGTCGCCGTGCCAGCGAATCGCCAACGCCGCCGGTTGGTCGTCGGGCCGGTCGGAGCGCGCCAGCGCGGCGCTGATCTCTTTAGCCACAGAGGCCGAGGAAAAGTCTTTATTCAGAGCGGGAAATATAACGGGGACGTTATGCAGGGGCAGGGCGATGTTCGACGAGAGGTGGATCGTCTTGCCGCTGAGTTGCACCGAGAACTGCGAGGCGCCGATCACGGTGGCGCGGATGCCCTGCCCGGGATCCGCAAACGGCGTTTTGATCCGGCCGCCGACAAACGCCTGCGCGATTTTTTCAGCCAAAGGCCTGGCGATATCGCCGTAGGTCGCGGTCTCGCGCTGGAAGATGTATTCAGACACGCCGCCGGAAAAGGCCACGAGATGGGGGCTCGCCGCGGCGGCCAAGGGCGCGGTAAGCAGCAATTCTTTCGTCAATCCCGTGGCCGGCTGTTGCCGAATCGAGGCGATGATGACCTCGGCCAAGGCCTCTACCAGGCGATCGAGCGCGGCCGCCGCTAACGGTTCCCCGGCGCGAATGGCGATTCCTAGTGTGCGTGCCGCACGGTAAGCGGAGTCATCGATGCGGGTCCAGCGCCCATCCGGCGCCTGCGCCAGCAGGCGCCCGCCGACCGCGACCGCGCAGGTGCCGCGTATTGCGCCGTTTTCGATCAAGGCGAATTTGGTGGTGCCGCCGCCGATGTCGATGTTAAGAATCGTTTTATGGGTGCGCCGGGAAAGCGCCACCGCGCCGGAACCATGGGCGGCCAGGATACATTCCAGATGATGCCCGGCCGAGGCACAAACGAATTTGCCGGAATCGGCGGCGAACAATTCCGCGATGACCTGGGCGTTTTTGCGCTTGATTGCCTCGCCGGTAAGAATCACCGCGCCGCTGTCGATGTCCTCGCGCGTCAAACCGGCCGCGCGGTAAGCGTCGTCGATAAACGTCCGCAGGCGCGCCGCGTCGATCGTATTGTCCGGCAGGAACGGCGTGAGTAAAATCGGCGACTTCCACAGTATTTTGCGGCTGATCACGACAAACTGACTGGAAAGCATCTGCGTCTTGCGTTGCAGATGGACTCTTGCGAACATCAGATGCGAGGTGGAACTGCCGATGTCGATGCCGACGGTGGTCAGTTCGACGTTTTCCGCCTTCCAGATAAATTCCGCCAGTGCGCCTTTTTCATCCTCGGATATTTCGTGAAAATGCGGTTCCCCCTCGTCGTGTGCGTTCATTGGGGGACGCGTTGGGCGGCGTGGACGAGAGGCGGAAAATGCGCGGCCGCGAAGACGGGAGTGTGGCGCCGGAGGGAAGGGAAAATAAAAAACCTTCTTTTCCCCGCTGCTGAAGATCATGGTTACCCTATTGATTAATGGATACCGACGCGACCCGGTCGATATTGGTGTGCATTATTAATAGCGGGCGCGTGTCTTGTCAACCAAGTTGGTTCCACCCGGCACGTTTAACCGCTTGTCAGCCACGATAAAGCCAAGCAATATATTGCGGGAGCTGAAAGCAAAACGTCGATTGCGACGTGAACCGTAATCTTCTTAGGAGAGTAGCATAATGAAAAAGAATCTTGTTCGCATAACCTGGGTGTCAGTGTTGCTGGCTATTTTTGCCGCCGGCGGGACTGCCTCGGCGGCCGGTAAGTATCCGGCAAAGAACATCGAGTTCGTCGTCGGTTATAAACCAGGAGGCGGTTACAGCGACTGGGCGCAGACGCTGGCGCCTTTTATTGAAAAGCACCTGCCCAACAAAGTAAACGTGGTCGTGCGCAATATGGACGGCGCGGGTAATGTGGTCGCGGCGAATTATCTGCAAAAGGCTAAGCCCGACGGCTACACCATCGGTATCTATAATATGGTCGGCCTCGCCGCAACGCAATTAGCGCGCAAGGTGGGATACGATTTGAACAAGGTGACGTGGCTGGCAAGAGTCTCGGTCGACAACGGCGTGGCCTTGGTCAACGCCAAGGGACCGTATAACAGCATCCTGGACTTTAAGAAACAGGATAAGCCGCAATATATCGTGTCCATCCGCGGTTTTTCCGATATCTACACGCTCTCGGCCGCGCTCACGTTCGAAAAATTAGGCGTGAAATGGAAGCCGCTGAATCACGAAGGGGCCGCCAGCGCCATCTTGGCGGTGATCCGCGGTGACGCGGACATCTTTTGGGCTTCGTACGAGAGCATGCAGCAGTACATCGACAACGGCGATGTAAAGGCCGTGCTGTACTACGGCAACGCCCGCAGTCCCAAGCTACCGAACACACCCACCGTCGCCGAGGCCGGTATGCCGGACTTGAGCGAAAGCATGAATGCGCAACGCATGCTCGGCGCCCCGCCCGGGTTGCCCGCGGACGTGCGCGCGGTGTTGGAGCAGGCCATTAAACAGGCGGTCGAGGATCCCGAGTTTCGCGAGGTCCTCAAGAAAATGAAAAAAACCGTGGAATATCTAAATGGGAAAGACGCGGAGAAGATTGTAAACGACACGTTGAAGAGCTATAGCTCCTACTCCGGCGTGGTAAAGGAACTGATGAATACGGGTAAATAAAATTCAATGGAGAAAAAATGTCGCTTATAACCGGGCCGCCGCCATGATGGCGGTCTGTGTTATGAACCGATCTCGTTTCGGCCACCGGAGAGGCCGCCTGGCCGCGTTTCTGCCGCGAATTGTGCCCAAGAACCGGGCGGTCTCTCCCTCACCCGGCCCTTCGGATCGCCTTCTCCCGGTGGGAGAGGGAGAGTCGGTGCGGCTCCCGGCCGCAGGTTCATGGAAAGGTTTATCGCTATATAAAAGCTGAGGGCCACAACAGCGATCACCGCGAGACCGAAGACCAATTCCCGCCCTTCAAGGCGTGCGGCTATCGCCGGGGAAAGGTATTTTGCCGCGCCCAAAACGCCGATCATAATACTTAAGCCCGCGACGACTAAACTCATCACCCGCGAGGCGATTAATGCGGCTTGATCCGCGCGGTTAAGGAGGTTGGCAACCCACCATCCATTGACCCCGTCGGTAACCATCATGCCCAGCATGAAAACTAGCCCCAAGCTGATGGAGAAGATCCAACCCGCCAGGTTGGATGCCGCTAGTGAGAATAATGCAGCCTGGCTTATGGTGTCATAAAGGCAAAGCAAACAGCGCACCAATAAAGGCAATCAGTACGGGATGGCTGGTTTCAGTCAGTTTACCCAACTAGCGGCCTTTCAATCCCACGGTGTTGACCACTTGATCGGGCTGGGCCTTAAATACGGCAATTAAGTTGGTGATGCCGAGAGCGAACAGGAACAGAATGGAAATCCATATGCCGGCATCCTTTGTCCAAACCGGAACATCCCATTCTTTCGCCCCTATGCTTACTAGAGCAGCGACCAGCATCACACGATGCCATGACCGAGCGAGAATAGAAAACCTGACCAACGGGAAAGCTTCGGAGCTCCCTTTCCAACCCCGGCTTCTGCCTAGATTCGTCTCTATGGCGATGAATGATGCGTTGGACAGTGGCGAGTCAAATTCATTCGGAGAACGGAGACGTTAAAAGGCCCGAAAAGCTTATTTTTATAATTCATGTCAAAACCCGCCCATTATCTCGAATGAAATATGGGTTCCATCATCCGAGCCATATTTGCCGCTAACCTGTAATCATCTCTTAAATGACTATAATAATGTAGGAGAGGTCAAGCTTTCCGCTTAATCAAGGATGCCAAAGATATGGCCACAATCAAGCAATTAGAAGAAAAGCTGCGCGAGAGTGAGGAGCGATTCAAACGTTCCGAGGACCGGGGGGCGATGGAGCACGCCATCACGCGTTTGCTGATGGAGTCAACGGACCCAATGGAAGTCATGCCGAAAATTATTCAAACTGTCTGCGAGACTTTGGGATGGGATTACGGCGCCTATTGGAGCTTAGATAAGCAAAGCGAGTTGCTGCGGCAGGCCGATACCTGGCATGTTCCGTCCATTGATGTCTCGGAATTTGTAGACAGTTCCCGACAAGAGGCCATTACTATTCAGAGCACCAAATCACCAAAGCTGGGCGGGATAATCCGGCGC
>DATGVQ010000184.1:0-11825 GCA_035300145.1 Acidiferrobacterales bacterium
TTTGGATGGGGGCCGACGCCTTCCTGCGAGAACCGCATCACTTCGCTGTCATCGATGGAAACATAGCCGGCGGGCCCCATGAGGTTAGCTTGACGCAGGCGGATTCGGGTCATTTCTTCCGAGTCATCGGCGTAACCGAAAAAGGTCCAGAGCAGATCAAACGCATGCGGCCCGCGCGGTACCAGATGGCGCATGGCGAGCGTATTCGATTGCTGTTGCACGATGAGATTGGGCCAGATGGTTTGCATTACCACGGTGGCGTCACCCGGGAATTCTCTCACCGGTGTTAATAGCTTAGGGTCATTGAGTTTGAAATCGGTTTTAAATGATTTCATGTCGCTGGTGCCTTCCGAGGCCTGTTGCTCACCCTTGCTGGAAACCAGGACGCTATGCATGCCGGTATCATCCATTTTTACCGCCGAAGGCTGATCGGCGCGGAATAAGCCGAAGGTAACGAGAAACACATGCAGCAGGCTCGCATGATAGGGGTCCTTGATGTTCTCGAACATCAGCTTCCAGTTGGCTTCGATACGCTGACGCGAGTAGCCCAGGATCTTCAACTCGCGTCCATCAAATACGCGATCAAAATAAAACCGCATGGACGGCCCCAGATAGTCTTCAAACGGTCCGATGTTGGGGTCGAAGGAGGCGAAAATCACCCCATGCCGCTCCGCCACTTTTAATTTATGCAGGCCGTGTTCCTCCAGCTTGAAATCGCCCGGCATGCCGCCCTGCTTTTTCACCCCGCGCCGGAACGGCACGCCCAGGAGATTGCCTTTCAGATCGTAAGTCCATTGATGATAGGGGCACATGATTTCAGGTGTGTTGCCGAATTGTTTCTGGCAGAATTGCACACCGCGATGGGCGCATTTGTTGAGTACGGCATTAATGCCGCCGTCTTTGTCGCGCGTGAGTACGATGGATTTGTCGCCGATAAAGCTGCGTTTGAAATCGCCCGGCTTGGGAATCTCTGCGGTCAGGCCGGCAAAGCTCCAGCTTGCGCCGCCGAAGATTTTTTCCTGTTCCAGTTCATAAACCGCGGGGTCGGAATACACCCAATAAGGAATGCGGGTGACGCCTTCCTCGGGCCAGCGATACGTGGGCAGCTGCGGTGCGAACATTGTTGTCATGGTTGATTTCTAGGAACAGATAAGGAGTTTACTCGATAATTATACGCCTGGTATGGCTTTTTCCCAATTTTACCGCCTGTCCTTCCCGAAAACGCGTACGCGTTGATAGTATTTACATTTCAGATGTACAGCGTCAATCTGCTGCTTGTGACAGTGGGAAGGCAATACTGAGTGACAGCGCTAGGTATTTTCGGGAACCACAGGCGCGTCACCTAAAGAAAGCAGGTTGCACGATTTCAGTTAGTCGGATAGACTTTTTCGCTTATACTGGAATGGCACCAAGATGCTACCAGTAAACACCAGCATAGCCACTTACTTTGAACCTCACGGCTCCAAGAACTGAGGAGGTATTTCCCTTGAATAAACTCGGTCGAATCGGAATAAAAACCAGCTTGAAAGGCACGCTATTGGCCATGATCCTGCTTACGGCCTTCCTGGGCAACGCTGCGATAGCAGCGCAGACAGGAGATATCAATGTTATTTTGCCGCTAACGGGTGGCGCCTCGTTCTTGGGGAAGGCGGAGCAAGTCGCCTTGGAGCTGTTGCAGAAATCCGTTAATAACAGCGGCGGCATCCACGGCCAGCCCCTACGCTTCGTGTTTTACGATGATCAATCAAGCCCGCAGCTAGCGGTTCAGCTCGCCAACGAAGTGCTTGCATCGCAACCTACAGTCGTGCTCGGCTCGTCGATCGTGGCAATGTGCCGGGCCATGGCGCCGTTGATGCAGAACGGGCCGGTCATGTATTGCTTCTCGCCTGGAATCCATCCTCCGAAAGACAGCTACGTCTTCACCTCGAGCGTCTCGACGCATGACCTCGCAAACGCCGTTATCCGCTACTTCCGCTTGAAGGGCTGGACGCAGCTTGCGCTGATCACGAGCACCGATGCGACCGGCCAGGATGCCGAACACGGTATTGACGAAGTGCTGGCGCTGCCCGAGAACAAGGGTATGAAAATGGTGGCGCGGGCGCACTTCAACCCGACCGATGTCAGCGTCTCGGCGCAGATCGCGCAAGTCAAGGCGGCGCACCCGCAGGCGTTCATCGCCTGGAGTACGGGTGCGCCGATTGCCACGATCTTTAAAGGCATCATCCAAGTCGGGCTCGACGTCCCGGTCGCTACCACCGACGGCAACATGACTTACGCGCAGATGACGCAGTATGCGGCGTTCCTGCCCAAGCAGCTCTATTTCCCCGCCGGCGAGTGGGCGGCGTATCGCTCGAGCATCGAGCTGGAGCCGGCGGTGAAGAAGGCGCAGCAGGAGTTCTATTCCGTCTACGAGGCGGACGGCAAATCACCGGACGTAGCGTCCGAGCTCGCCTGGAGCGCCGCGATGGTGGTCGTGGATGCGCTGCGCAAGCTTCCCGAAGGGGCAAGCGCCGCACAGATGCGCGACTATATCGCGCATCTCAAGGGATATGCGGGCATCAACGGCATCTACGATTTCGAGAAGGTTCCTCAACGCGGGCTCGACGTGCAGAATGCCGTGGTAACGCGCTGGAATCCTACCAAGAAGACCTGGGAGCTGATGGGCGGGCCCACCGGAATTCCGCTTCAGTAAGTAAGCCGGCGCTTTGGAAGAAGCCCTGCAAATCGTCATCGGCGGGTTGCTCCAGGGCAGCGTCTTCGCCGTCGTTGCCCTGGGCTTTGCGCTCGTCTACCGTGTCACCGGCGTCATTAATCTTTCCCAGGGCGCTTTCTGCGTCCTCGGCGCTTTCAGCGCGTATAGCTTCGGGCAGACTCTAGGCTGGCCGATCGCGCTGGCGGTGCCCGCTGCCGCGGCCGTGACGGTCGCGCTCGGCCTCGCGCTCGGATGGGCGGTCTTCGTCCCCGCGCTCACGCGGCTTCCCAACAGCAGTATGTTGATGCTCACCGCGGGTCTGTTGACCCTGTTCGAAGGACTGGTTTTGATAATCTGGGGCAGCGCCCCTTATGCCCTGCCTCCGTTTTCAGGCGAGGCGCCGGTGGACGTACTGGGTGTGCGTATCACGACTCAGGGTTTCTGGATCGCCGGCGCCACGCTCGCGATCATCATCGGGCTTTGGTATTTGTTGATGCATACCGCCTTCGGCAAGGCGCTGCGCGCCTGCGCCGAGAATCCGACCGCGGCGCGGCTAATGGGCATCGACGTTGCGGGCATGGCGCTGTTCAGCTTCGGGCTTGCCGCGTTTATCGGCGCGGTGGGCGGCATCGTGGTGGCACCGATCATCTCTCTCCAATTCGATACCGGCCGCTTTTTCACCATCTTCGGTTTCATCGCGGTGGCCGTCGGCGGCATGGGCTCCTTCGTCGGCGCGGTCGTCGGCGGCCTGGTGCTAGGCGTCGCGGAGCAGCTTGCGGCGGCCTACGTCTCCTCGCTGTTTGCCAACGCGCTTGCGCTGATCATCCTGTTCGCGACGCTGCTCTGGCGGCCCAGCGGCCTGTTCACGACCGGCCACACGCGCCGACAGGACGTGCGCGAGGAGCAGCGGGTTTATCATGCGATCGTGCGGCTGCGCGGGCGCGGCGCGCTCGTGTTCGGCGCGATCAGCCTCGCCGTTATTTTGGCGCTGCCTGCGATTGTGCCGCCGGGCGGCCTCATGAGCTCTCTCGTCATCACCGGCATCCTTTTCATCGCCGTGCTCGGCCTCGACATACTCATGGGCTACGCCGGGCAGGTGAATCTGGGCCAGGCGGGTTTCATGGCCATCGGCGGCTATGCAGCCGCGGTCCTCGCGACCGATTACGGCTGGTCGCCGCTGGCGGGCACCGCGGCCGGGATCCTGCTGTCGCTGGTCGCGGCAACGGCACTGTCGTTGGTCACCATGCGCCTGCGCGGGCACTATCTCGCGCTCGCCACGCTCGCGTTTGGACTCCTGGTCGACTCCTTTACCGTCGGTTTGACCGGGCTCACCGGCGGCCCTTCCGGGCTCGCCGGTATCCCGTCGTTCGCGGTCGGAGCGGTCATGTTCGATACGCCGCGCAAGATGTATTACTTGGTGGTCGCGATCATCGTTATCCTTGTGCTCGTACTGCTGGGCGGCATCCGCTCGAGCTTCGGCCGTGCCCTGCAGGCGGTGCGTACCGATCAGATCGCGGCGAGCGCGCTCGGTATCAATGTTCCGCGATATAAGATGACCGCGCTAATGATCAGCGCGGCGCTCGCGTCACTGTCGGGCAGCCTTTACGCCTTCTTCTTCCACTTCCTGTCGCCGGAAATGGTAAGTACGCCGCGTTCGTTCGAATTGATCGCCATGCTCGTGCTGGGCGGCGAGGCGACGCTGGTGGGGCCGCTACTCGGGGCGGCGCTGCTTACGCTTTTGCCCACCATCTTCCAGCCGTTCGCGATGTATAAAACCCTTGCCGAGGGCGCGCTGCTGGTCCTGGTTTTCCGCTATTTGCCGGCCGGCATCTTCGGTACCATCGTGTCCCGATTTTTCAGTCAAAGCCGGGTGCGCCTGGCAGCGGTGCCCACGGGCGCAGCGCGATGAGCGACGCGGCGCTTGAGACGATGGGGATCACGAAGATCTTCGGCGGTCTGCGTGCGATAGACAATATTTCATTTAGTGTGCGGGACCGCAGCCTCACCGCACTGATCGGCCCGAATGGCGCGGGGAAGACGACGGTTTTCAATCTCATTACTAATCTCGACCGGATCGATGCCGGCGAAGTGCGTTTTTACGGCACGCCGCTTGCCGGGCGTTCGCCCGGCGAGATCGCGCAGCGGGGGCTCATACGGACGTTTCAGACTGCGCGCATTTTCCCGGGCATGACCGCTCTCGAAAACGTGCTCGCCGGCGCGCATCTGCACGTGCGCGTGCATCCCGTGGCGCAGATGCTGTGGCTACCAGGCGCGCAGCGGGAGGAACGCGCGCTTGTCGGCAAGGCGGAGGCGCTGCTCGAACTGGTGGGGCTGGCGGCGTTCCGGGATATCGCTGCGACCGCGCTGCCGATGGGCGCGCAGAAGCTGCTCGAGGTGATACGCGCACTCATGGCACGACCCCGCCTGTTGCTCCTCGACGAGCCGGCAGCCGGCCTCAACGACCAGGAGACGGCCGAGCTCGCGGCGGTTCTGCGTGCCGTCCGAGACAGCGGCGTCACGGTCATGGTGGTCGAGCACAATATGTCGCTGGTCATGAGTGTCGCCGACCAAGTCATCGTCCTCGACGCCGGTCGCATTTTGGCAAGCGGCACGCCGCGCGTAATCCAGCAGGACGCGCGCGTCATTGAAGCCTACATCGGCAAGGGACCGGAGACGGCCGATGCTTGAAGTGCGCGGACTGGCGGCTGGATACGACAGGACCACGGTGGTGCGCGACATCGACCTCACGGTGAGCGAAGGCTCGATCGTGGCGCTCGTCGGCGCGAACGGCGCCGGAAAGTCAACCCTCATCAAAGCGATTTCCGGCCTTCTCCCGGTCCGCGCGGGCCACATCTGGTTCGATGGTCAGCGCGTCGATCGGCTGCCGCCGCGAGCGCGCGTTCTGCGCGGCATTGCGCATGTGCCGGAGGGGCGCCAGGTATTCGCAGGACTTTCTATTGCCGAGAATTTACTGCTGGGCGCTTATGCACGTCGCCGCCGACTGGATGAGAATGAGATGGCGCGACGGGTCGCACAGGTCTGTGAGCAGTTCCCCGCGCTGCGCGATCGTCTTAAGGAGCAGGCAGGCAATCTCTCGGGCGGACAGCAGCAGATGCTCGCCATTGCACGCGGCCTGATGGGACAGCCCCGGCTGCTCCTGCTGGACGAGCCTTCGCTCGGTCTTTCGCCCCTGCTCGTCGTCGAGATCTTCCGGCTGATCGCGGATTTGCGTGCGCAGGGAATCGCTATCTTGCTGTCCGAGCAGAACGCGCGCATGAGCTTATCCATAGCCGACCGTGGTTATGTGGTCGAGACGGGCCGCGTTGCGCTCGCAGGCAGTGGCCAGGAGTTGCTGGCAAGACCGGAGGTAGCGGAGCGGTATCTCGGTGTCGGTAAAGCCGTCGGCGCGCTCGACGAGCAGCGCCACGCGTATCTAGTCGCACGGCTGCAAGACATCTTCCACGCTTGAACCGGTTTTAGCCTGGCAGTGCACAGGAGGGATCGGTTTATTTTATGGCTTGGGATGTATAAGACTAAGGCAAGCTATTGATAAATATATGAATCAACAAACGGTAAAATAATTATGGGCGTTATTGCGCTTGTTGAGAGCAAATGAGCTGCATTGTTTGACGTGCTGCAAACACCAAATTATTCACGGTACGATTGACCAGCCCCTGTTTGTACCGGGCGGAAAAGAATTGCCCGTTAGGCTCTCGGTGGTGGCTCGTTTATTTCCCAAGAAGGATCGGCTGAAGCGAAAGTGAAATTACAACAGGATCTTTACCTTTACAAATATTGGTCGAGCCTTGATGGAAAGAACTGGGAGCTTTCACACCGGTTGTTTGATGCGGTGGTTTCTGCCGGGCTCGAACTGGAAGGCGGGAAGGTCGACATCAAGGTCAATAAAGTGCGATGAGTATCGCCCAACGACGCGCTTGATGCGCGCGCGGCGTAAGATACGTTCGCTGTTTGACGCAATGTTAAAAAATCATCTAAGTAGCTGATTAATAGGGTATAAAATATATATATTTTGTGGTTTGTGCCGTATTCAGGGCCGTCTGCCAAGGACCACCCTATCTTCAGACTTAAAACAAAAGGGGACGGGATCTGAGGTCTCCCCTCAAACTTGCAGCACCGTGTGGCAAAATCGCAAACGATCGAGCGCGGCGTTGAGTTCGTGTCGCGGAAGGTGGCGAGGTTTTTTCGTACAAGCTGCAATCCCAGGCTGATGACGGACAGCACCGGGCGGGATCGGCGTGTGTTGCTTTGGAATTGGAACTCCATCTGCCTGGTTTTTGCGGCTTGGCCAATCAAGCGCAACGTGAAGGAGCTAAGGCAGGCAATGAGCAGCAGCACACTCAAGCGGTCTTTGTGCTTGCTTCGGCTGGCCGACAACCCCAGGCCGAAGCGCTCGCTTTTCAGGTCGCGGAAGGCCTCCTCGATCTGCATGCGTTGGGCATAAATCGCTACTACGGCCTGAGCGCTTAAGTGAGCAAGCCCTGGGCTTACCGCCAACCGCCACGGTTCGCGCTGAGTGCGGCCTGCAATGGCACTACCTTAAGCACCCTGTTCATTCACGATGAGCAAAACTCAAGAGATTCGGCCTCGCTTTTTCTGTCTTTCTTGGGGTACACCAGAAATGCCTAAGGTAGTGCCATTCCTATCTGAACTGACATTTCCCTGTTAATTCCCTGTTCCGACGCGTTTCAAAATGGGCTTGGTGACTGGGGATCGGCTCTGGACGCGGATTTCCGCCGAGTAGGGCGTAGTGAGGTGTCAATAGTTATGAAATTCCCTGTATTTTTCCCTGTTAGCAGGGAATTCATGTCAGAGCAGAAATGCTTAAGGTAGTGCCATTCGGGACGGGATCCTTATACCTTGAGGAGATATCTAAGTTTCTGGTGCTATTATGAAATCATGGGTATGCCAGGCTTCTTTAGATAGCCGGTGATGTCTGCGTCTCCCGTCGCTATTAAAATATGGAGGCTGGGACTATAATCGCTCGCGCTCCTGGTAACTGATCTGAAGCAGAATTCGACAACCTCAAAACGAGCCAAGCGCCATGTCATGAATGGTCGGGTAGATTTTAAAAGTCCGCCAGTCGTGGAAGTGATTTGTGGCGTACTTTTCAGTACCGCCAAGCCTATCCGCGCCGCACATATTGGTGCGTTTTGGAATTCTGTTCGTACCGATTTCCCTGCAACCCAGGAAGTTCCGCCGCTGCCTCCAGTACTGGAAGAGACGGGTGGTATGTCATTCCAGTTCCAAATCTCTACAAGCCCGGAAATACCGCGTACCTGGTTCGTGACTGAGGATGGACGGCAAATCATTCAGATGCAGCCTGATCGCTTTTTGCTGAACTGGAAAAAAGCCGCTCAAGAAGACGAGTATCCGCGATTTGAATTTGTGATCGAGCAATTCGAGGGTCGCTTTCAGGCATTTACAAGCTTTGTAGATCGCGAGAAGTTGGGTCCGATTACTTTTCGGCAATTTGAGCTGACGTACGTTAATTTAATCGACAAACACAATGGCCTAGATGAAGTAAAAAAGCATGAAGTTCTTGTGGATCATACGCGCGAAGTGGGCCGGAACCGCTTTCTTCCAGAACCAGATGCCTTCAATTGGTCTACTTCCTATCCGCTGCCCGATGGAGCGGGTCGTCTCCATCTTGTTACTCAGACAACGCTAAGTGGACTGACACAAGAACAGGCCGTGAGAATAGATTTAATAGCGAGAGGGATATTTAAGGACAAGCCTGATGAGGTGAGAAAGTGGTTTGATCTCGCGCACATTTGGATTATTAACGGATTTGCCGACGCTACAAACCCTTTATTACAAAAGAAGAGTTGGCATCGAACCACGTAGGCATGTTGAAAAAAGGAGGGACTATGTTACGTACTACTAATGCTATAGATCTATCATTTACCCCATCATCTACCATTGACGAAGATTTTCAGAACCGCCCTCGGCTTAGGATTGTTGAGCCGCCGCCCAGAGGTACACCAATCTTTCCAGGAGAAGCGGCCACTCAGGACATGCTGGAACGGAAAAATAGAAGAAGTGATTTAATTGTCCTCGTCCAGCGCTTTGCTACGGAAGATTTTGGCTGGTCGTTTGAACATGAGAACACAAGGCTTTCTCATGCCACCATGAATGCGGCTATTCAATTCTTGTCGCTTCTGCCAATGAATCAAGTAGAGCCCAAAATCACGCCGACTGGGGAAGGCGGGTTGGAAGTTGTTTGGGAGCGTTCAGAGGTCACCGCCGTGGTAATAGAAGGATGGACACTGCATGCGGTAAAAGCCGCAGGCACTCCGCAGGCTGAATATATCCACGACATACCCTTTACTGGGAACGAAGTACCTCCGGAAATTCTTGCGGCAATCCCTAGATTAAGTTAAAGGCCTTCTGCGCATGGAGGTCCTGGTTGAGGAGATTCCCAATAAGGACGTCGTCCATAGGCACGTCGACCATCCAAGGATGTATAACGAGATGGAAGGCCTGATATGGAAACAGGTGTTTTTGTTTAGCAACGGCCCTGAATCGCTCGTCTGGAGCAAGCATGCACCGAAAGAGGAGGACGTGCACCGCCTGGGCTGCAAAAGGGAAGCAGAGAAACGGACGGCTAAATCTCATTTCCGCTATTCAGGCTATATTTCCGCACACGTAGGCGATATCAGGGCAATCCGAACGGCAGCCGGGCATGGTTTTGAAGTGGTTCATGCCCCTAAGGAAGGAACTTCTCATGCGGAGATCAACTATCTACTTAGGCCGGGTATCCAAAAATTAAAGCCTGCCGAAAAGTCCGACTTGAAAGAGAGCCTTAAAAAATGCTTCGGAGATTTGGTGGCGCACTCTTGCGATCAATAGGAGTTTTGCTCCAGTTCAGCCCGAAAGCATTTGGAAAAGATAAGCCTGTCCTGCCCGAAAACTAATAGTCACTGAAATTGTTGATCTTTTGAGTGGATCGACATCAAGCTGGTGTCCTTGGCCATTGAGTTCGCCAACGGACCGAGGATCATGAAGCCCATCATTTGCGCGCTGTTAGCATTCATTGCGGGGTCGCTCCGATCACGGCTGTCCCTGCAAGCACACTGGGGCGGTGGAATTTTCGGAACTCGGCGGCTTGCATCACCATTATGAACGACTCGCAGCATGACTCTGAGCGGAAAAACGCATTGTCCAATAATGTGTTTTGAATTTTCGGGAAGCACAGGAGCCTCATTTACTACCCGATAACGGTATGCGATGCTTAGGCGTGCCCTTCGTAAACATTAACATTTTCAACTAACGATGACGGTGACCGTCTTCTACTCTTGGCAAAGTGACCGACCCCCGCGGGTTAACCGCGATTTCATTGAGGCGGCCTTGGTTGACGCAGTTAATCAAATCGACCAACACAGCGACTTGCAAAAAGCGCTACATGGGGAAACCTTAGTAATCGATCGCGATACCAAAAATGTGCCCGGGACTCCGCCGGTCACAGACACCATACTCACTAAGATTTCTGAATGTGGGATCTTTATCCCTGATTTCACTTTCGTAGGAACAACCACAGAAGGCCGCCAGCTTCAGAATCCCAATGTGCTTATCGAATATGGCTGGGCCTTAAAGGAAGTAACGCACCGCCGTATTATTCCCGTTATGAACGCGGCTTTCGGGGCTCCGTCGAAGACGAACCTCCCTTTTGACATGCGGCATATGCGCTACCCCGTTACCTATGAGTTAAGCGAAAATGCGAACGCTGAAGACTACTACGCTAAGGCGAAAAAGAGCTTAGGTGAGTTGCTCTTCAATGAAATTAAAATAATTATCGAAAGTGGTGCCCTCGATGGCTTAGTGCGACCACTGGCACCGATCGTCGAAACTTCGGCGCCCCAGGTGTCGACATTTCTAACCAATGGTGAGCCGTTGGGTACATTCGTTGATAAGATTACCAATAAAGAGCTCGTAATTCACGTGCCCCAGGTGGAAACTCTATTTTTGCGTATTTACCCTACCAATCAAATCGAACGACTCAAGTCCCCCACCACAGCTCTAAGGTTGATCGAAAATACTGCACTTGCCCCGATGGGCGGTTTCGGATACTCGGAGATCGGCATCCGGAACCGCAATCGGCATGGTGCCTTCACTTGTTCTTGCCGGCAAGATCAAGCTACCAGTCTGACCGAGCTATGTCTTCATGGAGAGCTTTTTGGAATAGACACGCGGACTATTAATAAAAAAGGCCTCATGGAGAACGCCGGAGTAACGTTTGGGTTTTTCCCATGTTCTGCGCTGGAGCAGGTCTTTATTACCACACTGATGAACTATCTTGCTTTTGCCGAGAGCACCTTAAAATGGCAGCCACCTTTACGTTTTATCGCAGGCGCAACCGGGGTTGCGGGGTACAGGATGAGCGGATCCTTTTCTGGGCTGAGTACCTTCGACGGCAATGTAATAGAGGATCCTATTATTTATTCGGGATACATCAACGATTATGGCGAGAAACCCGAAACAATACTACGTCCATTTTTCAATCATGTATGGGATGCCTGCGGGCTGGTGCGACCCGACGTAGATAGGCTTTGATCCTCGTCGACAGTTTTGGAGGCAAAGGTAACTATCATCAGCGTATTTTAAAGAACAACATTTCCCAGAGGCGAAAACTGTCCGCAAAAAAATAAAGTTTGATAATTGTCCGCACAAAATAAAGTTTGGCTAGCCACTATTTCTTGTTTAATTCTGCCAATCAATTTTCCTGCGAGGCGCCATTCTTTCTCATTTATGTCATACATCCATGGCTAAACGAAGTCATGTACCACAATTTCGCCAATCAAACCGACATTTTTATTCGCTCTCTCGCTCGGCGGGCATTTATGCAGTTCAGCAGCGACCAGACACCTGTAATGTCGTTCGACGACCGGGCCAAGCCCAATGTTACGATTGTGGAAGCGTCACGGTTATTATCTGCCGTTTTGTTTATTGATGTATGCGGTAATGAAAGTCGGGTCTGGCTCTCATGTCACTCGGTTAAGCGTTCTCTGCGCAAGAATCAGGTCACGCGCAACCTGACGTGGCACGGTTAACAGTGGCAGATTCTTAGGTCGTCGCTTCTTTGCACGAGCGTTTCGCAACAAAAGCCTACCACCAG
>DATGVQ010000185.1:0-29692 GCA_035300145.1 Acidiferrobacterales bacterium
GGCTTCTCATAACTCAGGGAATCCTTCTCCGGTTTAGGCACCACGACTTCGAAGGTCGCCTCCGCGATTGCCTCCATCGCTGCCTTATCCGGAAAGGAAGCCGCTAACGAAAGATTCGCCGCGGTCAGGACTATACACGCATACAAAAAGACACCAATATACTTGGCGTTTAAGTGGGATTCACTCATGCCCTTAGTCCCCCAATTGGTTGAAATATATCTCTAATTTATATTTTGTAAGTATAAGAAGATCGCTGTCTCCCTGATAATTCGGTGTCCTGCTTTATTTCTATTATTTATCACTGCTGTCCCGTTAACTTTCACAACAACGCCATCTGCTTGATGGCGGATTGTTTATCGTGAAGCGGATCGCCTCGCAATAAAGCCACCAGGTCTCGTTTTTCAAACAGATTAAGGTGCAACAGACGTAAGATCTGCTGCATGCTTTTCTTCAGCTTCGACTGGAACTTGAGGAATGCCAGGAGCAGATAAACACACAGTGCGATCCAGATCTGCGTCATTACCGCATTCTTGCTTGTTCCGATGAAGGATTTGATTTTCAGATTTTGTTTGATCCATTTGAAAAATAACTCCACCTGCCAACGCGCCTTGTAAATATCGGCAATCGTCTTGGCGGCCAGTTTGAAATGGTTGGTCAGAAAAACATGGTGCTTGCCAGTTTTCGGATCACGATAACCGATACGGCGCAGTTGGATCGGACATCTCGAAGCCGTCTGGCTACCGGTGAACTCGATGGTTTGATCGCTGGTCAGTCCTTTATCTGCCAGGACCGCCCGGCGACTGACCACACGGAATTGCGCATTGGACTTAAGACGCGTGACAAACAATATTCCTTTCTCTGTCAGTTGGTTATACCAGGCGTAGTCGGTATAGCCCCGGTCGATGGCCACCATGCTGCCTTTGGGGAATTCCAGTGTACGGCCGATTTCAATGTCACTGGTCTTGCCTTCCGTGATGGTGACGAACTCCGGGAGATAGCCCTCATGATTCAAGCCGACATGGAGCTTGATCGCACCCTTGGTCGAACGAAAATCAGCCCACGGAAAAGCAGACAGGCACAGGTCGATGGTAGAGGCATCCAATGAATAAAGCGGGTTATCGAAGCGAAAATCGTGGCCCGGAGTCATCCCCTGACAACGGCTCAATAACCTTCCAAACAGGGCTTCGTACAAGGCGTAGGGTTTGTCTTCGTTGATGCGAGAGAGGTTGGAACGGGAGAGCTTTGCGCTGCCAAGATGATAGAGGCGATGAGCCTGCGCACGGATATTTTCAACAACATCACGCAGACTGTTCCGGCCCGCCAGTTGTGCCATAGCCATCGTCACGAACTGCGACCACCGGGAGGCAGTGCGGAAAGAACGGCCTGAATGGTGCTGGTTGGCAAGGGTCTCGAATTCATGTCTCGACACAAGTTTTAGTATTTGTGAAAAGATCGTATTACAATGAGCCATGGCCTGATTCTCCTTCTTGGTTCAACAAGTTATAAGCAAACTCATTGTACCAAATCATGGGTGAATCAGGCCTCTTTACTTACCCCTTAACGGGACAGCAGTGAAATTAGGTAAAAAATCCTAAGTAAGATTATTTCCAGAATCATCATTCCTCCTCGATCCTCTTATGTGCGCTACCGCACAGGCAGCGAGCGTAGCCCGGATGAAGCGCAGCGGAATCCGAGATCATTCACCCAACTTCCGGGTTTCGAACATCTCGGCATTGGTTGCCCAATCCTGGGGCAACCACCTAAGGCGTACGTAATGGTGAAAAGAAGAGTATGGCCAATCGGCCACATCGTGGACGAATCCATGTTTAACGGGTCAGGCGACCGCCAGTATTCGCTGCTCATACCGGGACGCTCGCGATCTTCTAACAATGAGTCCAATGCAGCCTTTTCAACTCCACCCGGGCGCAGCCACCTGTCCACATTGGCGGAGCAAAGCGGAGGCAACTGCGTCGGCTGGAACCGATAGTTAGGAGCCCAACCAAATAAGAACAAGGATAGGCCCTCCGATAAGAAGCACGACCCAGCCGACACCGAATAGGATGCGATGAAGGGACGCGACTTCATAGGGGTCGGCTTTGGCACTTACGCCAAAAACGAGCCTGTAACCACCGACGATCCAGAAAGCGTATGCGGCGACGGCTGGCACAAATGCCAGCCGCAAGCCCCACTCTGAACGGGCCAGGAAAAGAACTGCGCCCGCAACAGCGAAGCATAGGAAGCCCATGCCAACTGCTATGGCACCATTGATGCGGACTTCCTTGCTGGTGGCGACGGGCGATGGCGAGAACGAGTCAGAGACGCCATCTAAGATTCGACCCGCAAGATTCAACGCGACTCTCAGCATATGTGCTCCTTACGAAGCTGTAGAAAAACTTCCATTTCTGCATCTTGCCCCAACCGCCCGTCTGCATCAATATCGCCCATCGACATTGCGATGAAACAGACCTCATGGCGCGCTACAAACACATCGACACGAGCCCCCGGTTTCTCGCCGTTGATCTGCATCGGCAACTGTTGCCCGGCAACTTCGAATACGCCCTGAACCACCTGCTCGATCACGAACTCGATCTATCCGGCTTCGATGCCCGCTTCCGTAATGACGAAACGGGTGCAGCCGCCTATCCTTCGCCATGCTCTTGAAGGTCGTGTTGTTCGCCTACGCCCAAGGCATTGTCAGCAGCCGGTGGATAGAGCGCTTGGCCAGCGAGCACCCGCCCAGGGTAATCGGCATCTCCATTAGGCAACAACCCTACCGTATGCAGGTAACCGGGCAGGACGACCACGGCTACTACCTGAAAATGCGCCTCTCGCCGGACCGATCGGAATGCCGCGCGCTCGCTTGCTCACTATTGACTGTCGACCTCAGGGCGTGTGTTAGACCACGGCAGATACCCGTTTAGAGCGCCGCCCTTGCGCCTGGCAATGAAAGTAGGCGGCTATGCAATACACCCAGGATCGAGCCTGCGATCATGAGCTTGACCGCGCCAATGCGCCACACGAGCAGAGTGACTATGGTTGCAGCCAGAATAACGATCGCAAACAAATCGGGAAGCGCGTGCGGCGCCAATTGTAAGAGAGAAACAGCTAGCACCCCGATCACGGCGGGACCAATGCCCTTCATGGCCGCCTTGGTCCAGACCAGCTTCCTGACGCGATCGAATACGGGAAGAATCGATAGCATTAAAATAAACGAAGGAAGAAAAATTGCTGCGGCACCAACCATGGCCCCGGCAAGGCCCGCTACCTTGTAGCCCACGTAGGCGGCCACCATTAAGATCGGCCCAGGCGTGAACTGGCCGAGCGCGAGGCCGTCAATGAACTCCTGAGGTGTGAGCCAATGGAACTGATTGACGACCTGTTCTTGAATAAACGCGATCATCGTCAGGCCGCCACCAAAGGTGAGTGCTCCGACTTTGAAAAAGAACGCCGCGATGTCCGTCACACCCGCCGAACCCGGAGTGCCTTGAACCGCAACGGGAGTTGGCGCCAGTAGCGACCCGTTTGTGAGTTGCAGCACAACGATAATCACCGCCAATGAGACCAGAACGGTTATCCCCAGTTTTTTTGAGTGGAAGAGGAACAGTCCGATACCCCCTGCGAGTAGCATGATTCCCGCGACCCCGATAGGACTGAAGGCCGAAGCCGCGGCCGCCGCGACGGCGATCGACGCTTGCGCGATGGTGCCTACGGCAGATTTCCCAAGGCGATACACGGCAACCAGGAAGACTCCCAGCACGACTGGCCCTAGACCATAGAGCGCGCCGCGCATCATCGGTGTCGCTCCAAGTACGGAATAGCCTATCGTCAGGGCGAGCATGATAAACAAGGCAGGCAAGACGAAGCACAAGCCAGCCAGTAACCCACCCCACCAACCGCCGCGGGCATACCCCAGGAATATGCCGAGCTGTGTCGCACCGGCACCGGGTAGCATGCTCACCAGGGACAACCCCTCGACAAAGCGATCCTTCGGAACCCACTGGCGCTTCTCCTGCAGTTCGGCCTGCATGATGCCCATGATGGCCGGACCACCGTAAGACATGACGCCCAGCTTAAGGAAAATGGACACGATGTCCTTCCAGCCTTTCGCAAACTTGTCATCGTTCTTGATCGTCATACATGTCTCCTCTTGTGCGGTGACTCGAATGAAAGCCGTGGTCTAACTATAAATATGCTTCCCATTTGACGGAATGAATTACATCATTTTTGACGTATAGCATCCTTGAATCAAGAATAATCATAGAGTTAGCCTAGCACGGGACTGTGTGTCGAAAAAGAAAAATACGAAGCCCAGGCACCCGCTTTACCTGCAATCCATCTTGTCTTAAAGTGGTAAAAGAACATCGGTTTTCCTAACAGCGGCAGCAACGGCCCTTTAATAAATAACAGGAGGTAGATGGAAATGATTTCCTTCACAGTAAACGGCAAATCCCAAGATGTAGACGTCAGCCCTGATACCCCGCTGCTGTGGGTGTTGCGCGACACCCTCGGTTTAATCGGGACCAAATACGGCTGCGGCATCGCGCAATGCGGCGCCTGCACCGTGCATTTGGATGGGCAAGCGACGCGCTCCTGTGTGACGCCCATTTCCAATGTAGCCGGAAAACAGGTTGTTACCATTGAAGGTATCTCTCCCGATAGTAGCCACGCGGTACAAAAAGCCTGGATCGCCGAAGAAGTGCCGCAATGCGGTTATTGCCAGTCGGGACAAATCATGTCAGCGACCGCGCTGCTGGCGCAAACCCCCAGCCCCACGGATGCCGATATCGATGCCGCCATGTCCGGCAATATCTGCCGTTGCGGCACTTATACCCGCATCCGCAAGGCCATCCATACGGCGGCCAATAATATGAAAGGAGGCGCGCAATGAACATGATAGTCGATTTGAGCAGGCGGGAGTTTCTAAAGGTGACGGCCATTGTCGGCGGCGGCTTGGCTATCGGCGCTTATTTGCCGGCGTTTGCACAGGAAAAGCGGGCGCCCGGTCTGGACGTCGCCAAATCCTTTGAACCCAACGCCTGGGTCAGAATTACTCCCGATAACACCATTACCATTGTCGTGGACAAATCCGAAATGGGCCAAGGCGTCATGACGTCGATGCCCATGCTGGTGGCGGAAGAATTGGACGCGGATTGGCCGCAAATTAAAACGCAGCAGGCGCCGGCCAACGAGGTTTATAAAAACCTTAAATTTGGTATACAGGCCACTGGCGGCAGTACCAGCGTAGCTTCCAGTTGGGAACATCTGCGCCAAATGGGCGCGACCGCGCGCGAAATGCTGGTGGCGGCGGCCGCGCAGCAATGGGGAGTGACGCCGGATAGCTGCGTGACCGACAAAGGCATGATCACGCATTCCGCCAGCGGCAGGAAGGTCAGCTATGGCGAGGTCGCGACCGCGGCGGCGAGCTTGCCCGTGCCACAGAATCCTAAATTGAAATCACCGGAAAATTTTAAATTTATCGGTAAGCCAATTGCACGGGTCGATACGGCATCTAAAGTTAACGGCACGGCGGGATTCGGCATCGACGTAAAAGTGCCGGACATGCTGATCGCCGCTATCGTCCACAGCCCGGTGTTCGGTGGCAAGCTTGCAAGCTTTGACGCGGCGCAGGCCAAGGTGATTCCGGGCGTGCGCGCGGTGGTGCCGGTGGGGGAAGGCGGCGTTGCCGTCGTCGCCGGCGACTATTGGACGGCGAAAAAAGGTTTGCAAGCGATTAAGATCCGATGGAATGAGGGCGCTAACGCGCAAGTCAGCACCGCCAGCGTTAATAAAATGTTCGCCGAGGCGGCAAAACGGCCGGGCGCGGTGGCGCACAATCACGGCGATGCCACCAAATCTTTAAACCAGGCGGCAAAAAAGATGAACGCCGTATATCAACTCCCGTTTGCCGCCCACGCGACCATGGAGCCGATGAATTGCACCGCGCATGTGCGCCAGGATGCCTGCGAGATCTGGGCGCCCACCCAGAACCAGACCGGCGTGCAAATGGTGGCGGCGATGATTACCGGGCTGCCAAAGGAAAAAATCATTGTCCATACCACCCTGCTCGGCGGCGGATTCGGGCGGCGCTTCGAGCAGGATTTCCTGGCCGATGCCGTGCTGATCTCGAAGGCGGTCGGCGCGCCGGTGAAGCTGATCTGGTCGCGCGAGGAAGATATGACGCACGACTTCTATCGTCCAGCGGTTTACAACCGGCTAAGCGCCGGGCTGGATAAGAACGGCATGCCCATCGCCTGGACTCATCGGATCGTGTGTTCCTCGATCATGTCACGTGCGATCCCGCAGATGGTGAAAAATGGGATCGATCCGACCTCGGTCGAAGGCGCCGCGGAGCTTCCCTACGGGATTCCCAATGTCCATGTTGATTACGTAATGAAGGAAACCGGCGTGCCGGTGGGATTCTGGCGCTCGGTCGGCAGCTCGCATACCGCGTTTGTGGTCGAGAGTTTCCTGGATGAATTGGCGGCCGCCGGAAAAAAGGACCCGTTTGAATTCCGGCGCCAGTTGTTGGAAAAATCACCGCGTGAAAAAGGAGTCCTGGAATTGGCGGCGAGCAAGGCCGGCTGGGGCAGTCCGTTGCCGCAAGGCCATGCGCACGGCATCGCCGTGCATAAATCTTTCGGCAGTTATGTCGCCGAGGTCGCGGAAGTCTCGGTGGCCAAAGACGGTAATGTCCGCGTGCACAAAGTCACCTGCGCAATCGATTGCGGCATGGTGGTGAACCCAAACACGGTGCAAGCGCAGATGCAAAGCTGCATCGTCTATGGTTTGACCGCCGCTCTTAAAGGCGCCATTACTATAGACAAAGGCCGCGTGCAACAACGCAACTTCGATAGCTATCCCATGCTGCGCATGAATGAGATGCCGGTCATTGAGGTACACTTGCTGCCGAGCACCGAACCACCGAGCGGCGTGGGCGAACCGGGGGTGCCTCCGATCGCGCCCGCGGTCGCGAATGCCATCTTCGCCGCGACCGGCAAGCGCATCCGGCAATTGCCTATTCAGACGAAAGCACTGCTTGCATGAGGTATCGGGTTCCCATCACAAACTGGAGAGCATTACGGCGATGACCAACTTGATGGTCTACCGGCAATCGTTGCGCCCGCTCAAATGAGCGGGTGAGGCGGAATTGTCGAAGCAGTCGATGGGTGCTACTATAGTGTTACCTGCATGATGCGATATGCTCCATGAGCGCCACGACTACACTTAAGCTGCCTGAAAACCTCAAAGCCCGAATCGCCCGGTTGGCCAAGGAAACTCGGCGATCCGCGCACGTCTCAAGTTCCCGTGGATGGCGGAAATAGCCGGGTTATCTAAATAACTGTGGCCTGCCGGCTTATCGCGGTCTGACCAGGATCGGGTGGCGCCTCGACCTCAGCCGAGAAGCCAGCTCGGGGCAGGGAGCAGAAGCTCCACGTTCCGGTCCTCCGGTGCGCCCGGACCCTTACTCCCGAACCCGTACTGGAAGTCGTTCGCCGCGAGCTCTCGGTGGATCGACGCCAGCCGGAGCACACCCAACGCACCCGAGGGATCCGCCGGCGCGGCATGGTTAACCATGGTGCAAAAGATCGAAAGCGTCCCGTCCGTCCGCAAGCACACCTCGACCGTCCGGCACTGGCAGATCCAGTCGACGTGGGCGGCCGTGCCGATGTCCCAGAACCCCGCCGTCCTCCCCGCCGGGTCGGGCCGGGGCGTGATTACGTTGTCGTGGGTGTGCCCGTTCACCCACGCGATCACGTTCGGAAAGCGATGGAGCAACACCTCAACCCGATCGGCCAGTACGCGCGGCAGGTCGTTCGACTGCGGGTCGTTGGGGTTGGGCGCCTGGATTGGATTGGTCAGGCTGCGCAGTCCGTGGTGGGAGAAGAGCACGACCAGGCGGTCGCGGTTGCCCGTTGTCACGATGGAGCCATTCTCGGCGTAGTAGGAGCCGTGGACCTCGATCAGCCGGTCCTGGAGCCAGCCGAACTGCTTCGCCCCGATGCTCCCATCCGAATGGCCCCCCGGATTCACCGTATCGAGCGAGACGAACCTGAACGGCGACAGCTGGTCCCGGACGTAGTACGCGATCTCATCCGGCCCTTGGTTCGCCGGTCCGAAGCCGTGGCCGACCGGCAGTCCCGTGGTGTTGAACATCTCGGCGATGTACTCGTTCCGCCGGATGATCCGCCGCTTCGGATCGGCGGTCACCGGGCGAGTGGGGAGCCAGTGCGTGCCGAGCCCGTCGAATGGGTTGCACGGGTCGATCCCCGGCGGGGGCGCGTCGAACTTCAGCCCACCCATAGTGATCGCGTTGAAGGCCTCGTTCCGCGGTGCCGTCCCCTGCATCAGTCCGTCGTGGTTGCCGAACGTCTGCCACCACGGCATCCCGACGCCGGTCGCGGTGAAGGGCCGGACGGCGTCTTTAAGTAGGCCGGGGTAGTTCGGGAAGCCGTACTGGGTCTTGTACTTGTCGCTCACGGCGTCCGGGTGCCAGTACTCCGGGTCGCCCCAGTCCGCCGCCTGCACACCCTGGTATCGAGAGAGGTCTCCACTGTTCGGCGTGACTGTCTTCCCGCCGTCCATCAAGTCGACGAACCACCGAACCTCGTTGAACTGCTCGTTGTCGACGTTGTCGCCCGTGCAGATGACGAACTGGAACCGCTTGCCCGACGCCGGCCCCCGGTGGAGCCTCCGCACCTGGCGCACCATGGCTTCCAGGACCTGCAGGGACATCGCTTCCTGCGGCCGCTGCGCGGAGGACAACGGGAACGCGTCGCAGGACATGTCCGCGAACCGGTCGAGGAATTCGACCCGCCCCGGCGACTGCGCGTCGGTCAAGTGGATATCCGTAAAGTGTACGAACGAGGCCAAGCAGCGGAACGAGGCGAAGCTGGGCGGCGCCAGCTCGTCGCGCACGATGTACGGTTCACCCGGCCCGTAGGTCAGCCGATAGTACGAGCCGTTCGTGCCCGACCCGAGCAGCGCACCCTTCACGATGGTCTGCTCGAGCGTCGTGAGCACGTGGGTGGGAGCGAGGCGCTGCGCCGCCGACGCGAGCGGCACCGCGGCCGCTCCGGCCGTGAGCTTCAGAAACTGTCGCCTGCTGAGGGGCCTCATCGGGCGGGGTACGCTACTCCAGGCAAGGACTCGTTGCAAGTGCCCCCGGAGAACGCTACTACCAGCACGCCGAGCAGCCGTCCAGAACCCGCATGGCATTCCCTTCCTCTCGCGCGACCGCGGCGCTCTGGCCCACCGGGTCTCGTCCTCGGAAGCCTGCGCGAATGGCCGTATGAAGGCATGGAGCCGCCCGGAGGATCTCGTTTGGCATGCCGGGATGGCGTAAGCTCGCCCGAGGTCTCGACAGGGGCAAGGACCTGAGCGAGCATGTATAGACGTACGATGACTGCCGAGGCTCTCCCGGAAGTCGCCGCCGGACATGGCCATGTCCCTTGCAGGGAGAAGTGTGCCGATGAAGAAATCGTTTCTGTTTGTTCTGAACCTTACTGTAGTTTTAATCCTGCCGCCTCGCCTCGACGCCGTCACCGGCGACAAACCTGAATTTAACAAGGTTGCCGACGACGTCTACGTGTATGTCGGCAAGAGCAACGATGCCAACGCGATGGTCGTCGTCACCTCGCAGGGTGTGGTCGTGGTCGATACCGGCAACAATCAGCCCGAAACCAGAAATATTCTCAAGTACATCCAGGCGATTAGCTCGCAACCGGTGCGCTATGTGGTCATCACCCAGAATCATGGGGATCATATCGGCGGGACACCACTCTTCTCCCCGCCGGCTCTCGTCATCGTGCATCAGAGAGTGATGAAGGACCTGGCTGAGATGAAACCGCATCTGGTTAAGGCCTGGCGCAAGCGCTTCCCCGAGCGACAGGAGGCCCTCAAAGATTTCCATCCCCTGGATGCGGTCATGAGCTTCACCGACCACATGACGCTCCGTTTAGGGGGCAAGATTATCGAGCTGATTTACGTCGATGATTCTTACAACCCCGGTGATATTGCGGTGTGGCTGCCTCAGAGCGGCGTGCTCCACGGCGGGTTTGCCGCCTACAAAGAGCGCCACCCCGATCTACGGCCCGACTACAGCCACGGAACCACGCGGGGCATGCTCAAACAACTCGAAGCGCTGATCCGCTTGAAACCTAAGGTTGTTGTTACCAGCCACGGACCCATCGGCGAGGGGAAGGATCTCCAGATCATGGTGGACTACCTTCTGCTTGCGCGCCAGAGAGTCCGTACCTGGATGGACAAGGGGATGACGCTCGACGCCATTAAAAAAGAATTTCATATGAACGAATATAAAAACTGGGACCGGGAAGTTCATCTGCCTGTTACCGCGACCACGATTTACCGAGAATTGCGCGGTGAGGGACCCGAGAAGGCCGCGTATGTTGCCGAAAGGCGGATACACGGCACGATTGTGAAGATCGAGGAGGAAGGGAGGTTCCTGACGGTGGTCGCCGACACTGGAGAGCGAGTTCCTCTGAGAATTTCCAACACCACCGATATTGACGGAATCCCGGACCGTTCCCATCTTAAAGTCGGCATGGCGCTCTCAGCGCTTTTTGAAAAGCAGAAAGAGCGCAACGAAACATTGGAGATCAACGTGGAGCCGTAATGCCGCCGGCGAGTCAGGCATTTTATCCTGGACGGATTTTCTTCACTATTATAAAGTCATGCGCATCGTCGGCAAAAGGAGATAGGCGTGAGCGATAACCCCGGCTTGGACCGCAGACGTTTTATTAAGCTATGCGCTTCCGTCGCCGCCGCGGCAAGCTGCCCTGCAGCCTGGGCTCAATCCGGACCGGTGCGGCGCTATCGGCGCGCGCAACTGATGGATGACGCCGGGCGGCCGCTTGCGCCCGCGCGCCTGGCGGTCGGGGAGAATTATATTTTTCATTATCCTTATGTCTGCACCCCGTGTTTTTTGCTGAATCTGGGCAAACCGGCGGCGCAGCGCGAGCTGCGGGCCGCGGACGGCAAACGCTATCGCTGGGAAGGAGGCGTGGGGCCGGGACATTCCATCGTCGCCTTCTCCGCGATCTGCGCCCATAAGATGTCGTACCCGGCGCGCACCGCCAGCTTTATTAATTACCGCAGCCAGCCGGTGAATATTTATTCCAAGGAAAAAGGCATGATGAAACGCGCCGGGGTGATTTACTGCTGCTCGGAGAACAGCGTCTACGACCCGGCGCAGGGAGCGGAAGTCTTGTCGGGGCCGGCGCCGCAGCCGTTGGCCGCGATCGTGCTGGAGTACGACGCCAAGGACAACAGTTTGTACGCCGTCGGCACGCGCGGGGGCGAGATGTTTCCGCGCTTTTTCGACCAGTTCGGTTTCCGGCTGAGATTGGACTACGGGACGGACAACATCAAGCAGGAGGTCGCGGGCAGCGTTCCCGTGGTGCCGCTGGGGCAATACACCCGGCAGCAGACCATGTGCTAAGGCACTCCGCCTGTTATTCGCTAAGACGAGGGTGGGTTAGCGGCGCAGCCGCGTAACCCACTCTCGGCCGTGTCCGGTGGGTTACGCCCTGACGGGCTAACCCACCCTACAAATACTATTGCTGTCATTCCGAACCGCCGTTAGGCGGTGAGGAATCTTGCTTTTTCAATAACCTTAACAGATTCCTCTCTCAAAGTGTTTTGCGCTCTCGATACCAGTATGCATGCATTCTTCAAAAAAATAGTGCTTTGCCCAAACTTGCCGCCATGCGTTTCGACCACGATACCAGTAGTACAGCTTCACCGCTCGAATGTCTTTGACAGACCGATTGTAGTCCCCAAAATCGGCTATTGATGTTGCCTGATAGAGCTGCATAACTATCGGTGCCTAACGAATTACAACCCACTTTAGTTTAACCTATACAACGATATATATTTCATAAAAAAATTAAATCACGAGGTATCCATTCCTAAATTAGCCAGAAAAAGTGACTTATCGAACAGAATATTCGTATACTGAGCACGATGAAACAAAAAATTGATACCTTAATTAAGGCGCGTTGGATTATTCCGGTGGAGCCTGCGGGCACGGTGTTGGAACACCACGCCCTGGCGGTAAAAGACGGCGCTATTCTCGCCATTTTCCCGATGGAAAAAGCTTCCAACTATGAAGCGCAAACGGTGGTGGATTTACCGACCCATGCCGTGATCCCGGGCCTGGTCAACGCGCACACCCATGCCGCCATGAGCCTGTTTCGCGGGCTCGCGGACGATCTGCCGCTGATGGAATGGTTAAACAATCATATCTGGCCGGCGGAAGCGCAGTGGGTCAGCGCGCAATTCGTGCGCGACGGCACCGCCTTGAGCGTGGCCGAGATGCTGCGCGGCGGCATCACCTGTTTTAACGATATGTATTTCTTCCCGGAAGAAACGGCGCGCGTCGTTAAAGACGCCGGCATCCGCGCGTGCATTGGTTTAATCGTGCTGGAATTCCCGAGCGCGTGGGCAAAGACCGCGGATGAATATTTAAGCAAAGGCTTGAAGCTGCACGATGATTTGCGCAGCTACGATCTCATTACCACTGCGTTTGCGCCGCACGCGCCGTATACAGTCTCGGACGCGCCGCTTGAGCGCATCCGCACCTTGGCCGACGAGCTGGATATTCCGATCCACATGCACGTGCACGAAACCGCGGATGAAGTGACGGAGGCCGTTGCGCGCAGCGGCGTGCGCCCGTTGGAACGGCTCAAGCGCCTGCAATTACTGACGCCGCGCCTGCTTGCGGTGCACATGACGCAGCTCTTGCCCGAAGAGATTAAAACCCTGGCGGAGACCGGAGTGCAAGTACTACATTGCCCGGAATCGAATCTCAAACTCGCGAGCGGCCTGTGTCCGGCGGCGGCGTTGCTAAAGGCGGGGATCAACGTCGCCCTCGGCACCGATGGCGCGGCGAGCAACAATGATCTCGATATGCTGGGTGAAATGCGCACCGCCGCGCTGCTGGCCAAAGGCGTCAGCGGCGACGCCACCGCCCTCCCCGCGCATGCGGCGCTAACCAGCGCCACGCTCAATGGCGCCAAGGCGCTGGGGTTGGAGGAGTATATAGGCTCTCTTAAACCCGGCAAATCTGCTGACCTTACGGCCATTGATTTGTCTTTCACCGCCACACAGCCGGTCTACAATCCGTTGTCTCAGATCGTTTATAGCGCCACCCGCGAGCAGGTGACGGATGTCTGGGTCGCGGGCAAGCGCTTGCTGCACAACCGCCGCCTGATGACGTTGGATGAACAAGCGGTCCTCGCTAAAGCCGCCGCCTGGCGTGATAAAATCCAAGCCGCCAAGATGCTGGCCAAGGAGAAGAAACTGTGATTGGAAGCCATCTAAAAAATACACTTCAGGTATTTGTAGGGTGGGTTAGCCCGTCAGGGCGTAACCCACCGGATGCAGCCGATGGTGGGTTACGCGGCTGCGCCGCTAACCCACCCTACGTCTTGCGGACTGGCGTGATAAAATCCAAGCGGAAATACCGGCCAAGAGAAAAACTTCTGATTAGAAAATTTATTCCAATCAGAACACAATGCCCCAGGCGTTACTCTTCCTTAGTGACTTTCTTGCCGCCTAAGAACAGACTGGACCAGAGGTCGCTCCATTTGTCCCACTCGTCCAAGACGAGGGCCGGATCCACAATATCATAGCTGAGACCGGTCAACGGGCTATCGACCAGCCGGTTGGTAGGCACTCGATCGTTTGCTCTCAGCAATTCCTGCCCTTCCTTGGATAACAGAAAATCAGCGAGCAGCAATGCTGCATAGGGATGTGGGGCGTTCTTGGCCACCCCTAGGCCATTGGCGCCAGCGATGACCGGCGGCAATGTCTTCCACTCAGTCGTGGCGCCTTTCTTCTTGAGCTGTTCAACGCCTTGGCTAAAGGCGTTCAGCGCGATCGTCACCTCGCCGGAGGCAGTGACCTGGGCCACCAGAGTATGGCCTTCCAACATCTTCGGCTTTTGCGCCGCCAGCTTTTTGAAGAAGTTCAGCCCTTTTTCCTCGCCCATGCCTTTGACTACCGACGCGAACCAGTCAACGTCGGTGCGCTCCATCCCGAGCTTGTTGCGCCACTTGGGCTTTAGTAAATCCTCATAGGACTGTGGCACCTCCTCCGGTTTCACCTGCCCGGTGTTATAGCCCATGACGAATAAGTTAAAGCGGTCCATAACGTAATGGCGGTGCTTAGGCAAGGCCTGCGGCGGGATGTTCTTGATTTCGGGGCTGTAAAATTCGGCCAGGAGCTTTTCTCGGTACGCCTTCTCTATGTCCGGCCCAAGCGTCTCGATCACGTCCACATCGTAACGCTCGGCCTTGGCCTCGATCGTCGCCCGTTGCACGATCTTGTGTGCACCGGCGCGCCATACCTTCGTTTTAATGCCGTATTTCTTCTCGAAGGCCTGGGCGATTTCCTCCCAGTCTTTGAGGGTCATGGAGGTATAAATGGAAACCACGCCCTCTTTCTTCGCCTGCTCGATTATCTTCTGGTCTCGATCCGGTTCTTGATACAGGAAAATCTCTTGATTGGTCAGCTTCCTTTCTTCTTCTCCACATGCAACCACGAGAAAGCCAATCGATAAAACCAGCAGAAAATTACCCACCCGCACTCTTAAACTGTTCATTGTTCCCACCCTGTAGCGCTATGCGCTTTTTAGACCTCCCCTATCTCTGCAAGTACTGTTCCACAACGGCGGAAACATGAGTTCTTTCTAATTCACCTAATATTTACTCCCAGTAGTGTCCGGACGCTGAACTAACTACGATTCGCAACTTATTGAAATAACGGCGTAATGCTGAATTTTTCCGCTGTCACCGACTTGAGCGTAGGTTGTAAGGTGGGAATGCTCTGTATTCAAGGATACCTAATTTCCTTTAAAATAAAGTAAATGCCCGCGCCTAAACAAAACATTGATCCGGAAGAAATCGCCAAGTTTGAAGCGTTAGCGGCACGCTGGTGGGACCCCACCAGCGAATTCAAACCGTTGCACGACATCAATCCGCTGCGGCTTAAATTCATTGACCAGCGCGCCAATCTGAATGGCAAGCGGGTGCTGGATGTCGGTTGCGGCGGCGGCATTCTGGCCGAGGCGATGGCGGCTCTCGGCGCCGAGGTTACCGGTATTGATCTTGGCCAGGCGCCGCTGGCGGTGGCTAAATTGCATCTGAAAGAAAGCGGCCGCCAGGTGGACTACCAACAAATCTCGGCGGAGGACCTGGCGCAGCAACGCCCCGGCGCGTTCGATGTCGTGACCTGCCTGGAGATGCTGGAGCACGTGCCCGATCCCGCCTCGACCGTCAACGCGTGCAGCCGATTGCTAAAACCCGGCGGGCAGGTATTTTTCTCCACTATTAACCGCAATCCAAAATCGTGGTTATTCGCCATTGTCGGCGCGGAATATGTCCTGCATTTGTTGCCGCGCGGCACCCATGACTATATGAAGTTCATCAAGCCTTCGGAATTGGAGCGCTGGGCGCGGCACGCCGGCCTGACTATCCGTGAGCTTACCGGCATGCATTACAACCCGCTGACCCGCCATTACTCGCTCGGCGCCGGCGTCGACGTGAATTACTTCGCGTATGCGGTGCACGCACGCTAAGTGTTGAACATCCGCACCATCCTGTTTGATCTCGACGGCACCCTGGCCGACACCGCGCCGGATCTGGGCTTCGCGCTAAATACGTTGTTGCAAGAAGAAGGGCGCCAACCCATCGCGCATGAACTAATCCGCGCCGAGGCCTCTCATGGCGCCCGTGGCCTGATCAAGCTCGGCTTCGGCCTGACGCCTGCGGACGGCGAATTCGAGCGCTTGCGCGCCCGGTTTCTAAAACTTTATGCCGATAATCTTTGCCGGCTAACCAGGCTTTTCCCCGGGGTTCCCGCATTGCTGGAGGGGCTAAAGAAAAGAAACATAAATTGGGGTATTGTTACCAACAAGCCCGCGTTCCTCACTGATTGCCTGGTAACGGAACTGGGGCTGGCCGAGCTCGCGGTCTGCGTGGTCAGTGGCGACAGCACCAAGAACAGCAAGCCGCATCCGGAACCGGTGTTATACGCTTGCCAGCAAACCGGCAGCAGCGTGGAGCAGTGCCTGTTTGTCGGCGACGCCGGGCGCGATATCGAAGCTGGGAAACGCGCCGGCATGAAAACCCTGGTGGCGCTGTATGGTTATCTGCGCGCCGAGGACAAACCGGAGGCATGGGGCGCGGATGGCGTGGTACGCACGCCGCTGGAAATCCTCGATTTGCTGGAGGCGCAGACACGGAAATGACAGAGGTCTTGATAATCCTCATTACCGCCATTCTTGGCGCCGCTGTCGGTTGGCTGATCGCGCACCTGCGCAGTCAAAATAAAATCACCGCGCTCGAAACCACGCTTAATCTCGAACGCGAATCCCTGTCAGGCCTGGAAAAGACCTTCGCCCTGCTCTCGAACCAAGCGCTAAAGTACAACAACCAGACGTTCCTGCAGCTCGCGCAAGAAACCTTGAAACACTTCCACACCCAGGCGAAAGGCGATTTAGAGCAAAAAGAAAAGGCGATGGAAAATCTGGTCAAGCCTATTAAAGAGGCGTTGGAGAAAACTGAACACCAGATCCGGCAAATGGAAAAGGAGCGACAGGAGGCCTATGGCGCGCTAACCAAACATCTGGAAACCATGACCCAGACGCAGCAATTGCTCCAGGGCGAGACGCGCAATTTAGTGCAGGCCTTGCGCCGGCCGGAAGTGCGCGGTCAATGGGGCGAGATGACGCTCAAACGGCTGGCCGAACTCGCCGGCATGGTGGAATACTGCGATTTCTTTTCTCAGGAACAAATCGGCGCGGGCGACGGCGCGCTGCGCCCGGATATGGTGGTACGGATGCCGGACGGGCGCGAAATCGTGGTGGATGTTAAAACCCCGCTGGATGCGTATCTTAGCGCGACCGAAGCGAGCGACGATCTCACCCGTGCGCAACACTTGCAACATCATGCGCGCAAGGTGCGGGAGCGGGTGCGCGAACTCGCCGGCAAGGCTTATTGGAACCAATTCAAAAATGCGCCCGATTTTGTCGTGCTGTTCATCCCCGGCGACCAGTTCCTCAGCGCGGCGCTCGACATCGACCACGATTTGCTCGAAGACGCCTTGCGCCAAAAGGTGATCCTGGCGACACCGACCAGTTTCGTCGCACTGCTGCGCGCCGTGGCCTACGGGTGGCGCCAGCAAACACTCGCCGCCAATGCAGTCCAGGTGCGCGAGGCGGGCGAAGAACTGTATGCACGGCTCGCCACCTTTACCGAACATCTGGCGAAGCTTGGCCGCAGTCTCGACAGCAGCGTCGCGTGCTACAACAAAGCGGTCGGTTCGTTCGACGCCAAGGTGTTGCCCGGCGCGCGCAAATTCACCGAAATGGGAATCAGCGCCAATAAACCGCTGGAAGAGTTGGAACAAATCGAAAAGGGATTACGCGAGATCGCGGAGCAGCCGGAGAAACATTAGAAATTGCATTATGGACGGCCTGACTCTCATTATCGGCAATAAAAATTATTCCTCCTGGTCGTTGCGGCCCTGGCTGTTGTTGCACCAGGCGGAAATACCTTTCGCCGAAATCAAAATCCTGCTTTACACACCGACCTCGAAACAAGAAATATTGAAATATTCTGCTAACGGCAAAGTGCCGATTTTAAAAGACGGCGACGTAACCGTATGGGAGTCGCTCGCCATTTGCGAATACCTGGCGGAAAAATTTCCTGATCGTCATTTGTGGCCGTTGGATCAAACGGAACGCGCCCTCTCCCGCTCTATCAGCACGGAAATGCACGCCGGTTTCCCTAACCTGCGTCATCACATGAGCATGAATTGTCGCAAATTCCTGCCGGGCAAAGGCAGGGGGGCCGGGAGTTCAAGAAGAGATTGACCGTATTACCGCGATTTGGAACGACTGCCGGCAGCGTTTTGCGGACGGGGGCGGGGGCGATTTTTTGTTCGGCAGATTCAGTATCGCGGATGCGATGCTTGCGCCGGTGGCGCTGCGTTTCACTACCTACGACGTATCATTGGACAGCATAAGTGCCGCCTATGTGAAAACTTTGTTAGCATTACCGGCGATACAAACCTGGGTTGCCGAAACCAGGGTAGAGCCGGAAATCATTGAAGAGTGTGAGCGTTAACGGCCGGTTCGCAACTTACTCCTCTCCCCTATAAACGCAGCCGGCAGTACAGGTTTCGCGAATAACAACTTTACTAAGCCCAGGCAACACCGGCTTTAAGCGTTGCCACACCCAGCGCGCGAGATTTTCGCTGGTGGGATTTTCCAGCCCCTCGACCTCATTCAAATAATGGTGATCGAGTTGTTCGTATAAAGGCTGGAATGCGCGGCTAAGGTCGGCGAAATCCTGCACCCATCCTTCTCTCGCCTGCACCGGGCCGGAAATATGAATCTCGATGCGGAAAGAGTGCCCGTGCAGGCGGCTGCATTTATGTTCGGCCGGAAGATTCGGCAGCCGGTGCGCCGCTTCGATAGTAAAGGATTTAAAAATTTCCACTTGAGTTATCGTTGCGTTAGATCGCCTTATTCTAACGAATTTATTTCGCTAGACCAAAATAAATCCAAACTGCGATGTAGATATGAGAAGAGGTAGGGTGGGCGCAGCCCACCTTCGGCCGTGTCTGGTGGGTTACGCCCTGACGGACTAACCCACTCTACGAATGTATTTTTGAGATGGCTTTTAGCTGATTTCCCACGCTATATTGTTGCGGTACTAACTGCACATTTCGCAACCACCGTACGTCATAGGGGGCCAGGGAGTGACTTTCTCAGCATCCTGATAGCTAAAAACTTTTACAATCCCGGCACGCCGAAGCTGCCTACATAGCGGCGCTTACCCCAGCCATCGTCTTTACCGACCGTGACCTCTTTCCGTAAAGAATAAATATCACCGACGTAAACTAATCCGGCCACCTCTGCCATAGACGGATCGTGAATAGCGGCGGCTTCGGCCTGGGCAATCAGCGCCCTAACTTTTGATGCCGACGAAATAAATTTATAAATCTGTTTCATGGCGCATCTCCTTGAAAGAACCATCAGTTACTACAACAAGGAGCAAGGCCTGTGCCAGGAGACCCTGGGGGCTTAAAAATCAAGACCAGCGGCGTTTTTAGACGAAAAGCACCCGTGCAACCGCCGACAATATCGAGAGCAATCAGCAAACTTGAGGCGCCGCCAGGTGCGCATCATTCAGACAACGGCCAGTAAAGATGGATTGTGGTGCAGAAATTGCAAATAGGGCCAAAGTATATGCGTTTAAACAATAATTTAAGCAACGAGCTGTTATTCCTTAGGGCCAAAGCGACGAAATACGCGTTTTATGGGGTGTTAATCGCCGGTCTAAGCGTGGTATTCGCCACGCTGCTCGTCAGTTATGTGATGCAGGGAAATATCTCTCTCGATGGAATTATGCTGGGCCAAAAAGGCCATGTTGTCTTATGGACACCGGACAACATGCCGTTCTTTTTCGTCGCGTGGGGGCAGCTTGCCATATTTAACGAGAACAGAAAACAATCTTTCCGGGTTTTGTTGGCGGAAGACAGCATAGTTAACCGTGAAATCATGCAATATATTTTGACAAAATTTGGGTGTATTACGGAGGTCGCAACCGATGGCGAGGAAGCGGTCTCGGCCGTGCGCAAAACGCACTATGATCTCATCTTGATGGATTTACATATGCCGCGCATGGATGGGTTAGCGGCGGTCGCGGCAATCCGCGCGCTCCCGGATAACCGCGGGCAAATTCCAATCATCGTCCTTACCGCCGGCTTATCCGAACAGGAAAAACAACGTTTTCATGCTCACGGCGTCAATGATGTGGTTATTAAGCCCATCGATATAGTCAAGCTTAAAGAAGCGATCACGCGCCTAGGGAAATATCAAACTCCCCCCTCGTCCTTGTTTAACAATACCAGCGCGCTGGATGCCACTTAGCAATTTCAAGCCACACAGCTAATGGAACCATGGGCTGATAGGGAAGTTCCTGCCTATAGCCCGGCGGTTCACTCCAGGTTCAAAATTAATAAGGAAGCTCCTGTTGACCGGTCGCCACCCGCCGTGTAGATTCTCGCGCCATACCATGGCGTGATCGTCATGGCGTGATCGCACTACAACTCCGCTGGCCGGACTTGCCGTCAAACATGGGAGGATGAGGTGACCACAAAGAATCACCATAAGGTACTGTTGCTGTCGTTGATCGTTTTTGTTCTGAATACGTTTTTATTGAGCGCACACGCCGAAGTCACCCTCGCCAACCCCAAGGAGGATAAGCAAGCCAAGCAGGCTTCGCCGCCGCCCGGCCAAGCCCTGATCTATATATTTCGTAGTGAGGATCCGGCAGCAGAAGCCACGGTTCCAGTGATGCTGGATGGCCGCAGAATTGGCGAAACCCGCCCGCGTACATTTCTGCTGGCGACGGTCGCTCCCGGGATGCACTATCTGATTTCAGGCGATAAGATAATCGCGATACTACGCTTACAATGCGAGCCTGGGCAGACCTATTTTATTTCGCAGAGGGCTCTAATCGGAGTCTATCCGGTAAGAGCGGAGCTTGACGTAGTAGACCCCATTGTTGGCCGTAAAGCGATCGATCAAATTCAGCTTGCGGAAGCCGGATCGACAGCGCCAGAAGCGAGCGCCCGGAGATCGCGCACTACGGACTCAGAGTCGGCCTTAGCGCTGATTTTGAAAGGTGGAAACTATAGTATGTCGGAGCAATCGCAATTGCTCTTAGGGTCGTCAAGCCAGTTCGATTCTAAATCTACTGGCGTTGCCGGCGTTGAGCTGGAGTGGCGCTTTCGAAACGGCTTTGCGCTTGGAGGTGAATTGTATCGGTTTTCGAATAAGATCGATGCCGGCACGATAGCGGAAACAAAAATGGATGTGCTGGTATTTATGGTCGATTTAAAGCGATATTTTGAGATTGCCAATTTCTTCTATCCTTATGTTGGCGCTGGCGTCGGCGATGCCATTGCCGACTTTTCTACCGACTTTTCGGGCGGCGCGACCGGAAGATCCAGTGGTTTTGCCTATCAGGCAATGGCCGGCATCGAATTTCGAATAAAGAACGTCGGCATCTATACAGAAGTGAAGCGTCTGTATTCCACCACCAACGATTCTACTGGCGAGATAGTGAAAGTAGGCGGAACCGGCAAGAGCGTCGGGCTTAGTATCAGCTTCGGCTTTTGACGGTAACCGGTTTCACCGTAGCAAAATCCGATTATTAAGATGGATCTTTACGCGGCCATGGACGACCACGCTTAAGCTGGAACAGCTGCAAACAGACTCTTGTCTATAACCCTGGCCGTACTTTCGAGGCGAATTTCCGCGTCATCCCTCGATATTTAGCGGCTCTTTTAGGTTTCTTGCACCTTGGTCACCTTTCTGGTATAGATTCGCGCTTAATTTTTCCGCTACTTAAAGTAAAGATTGTGAATTATTGTCAGGAGTCAACGCATGCCAGCCAGTAAGAAGAAAGAATCCCCTACCATCCTGTTGCACGGGATTAAGCCCTATAGCGAAAAAAAGGGCGAGAAATACATGAGCAAAAAACAACTTGAGCATTTCCGGGCGGTGTTGCTCGCCTGGAAACAAGAGCTGGCGGAAGAAGTCTCGCGCACGATGCACAATATGCAGGATGAGACCGCGAATCATCCTGATCCCAATGACCGCGCCAGCCAGGAAACCGATATGTCCTTGGAACTGCGCAATCGTGAGCGGGAACGCAAGCTGATTAAGAAAATCGACGAAGCCATCGGGCGCATCGACTCGGAAGACTACGGTTACTGCGAAAGCTGCGGCGTCGAGATCGGCGTGCAACGCCTGGAAGCGCGGCCGACAGCGACCTTATGCATCGATTGCAAAACTTTGGATGAAATCCGTGAAAAGCAGATGAGTTGATAGCCTTAGGCGCCATTTCAGCATCGATTTTTGACGACTGCGGTTCTCCGCTTCGGAGCCCGGTTTGCACAGTCTCTTAATCCGCAACGCCCGCATTGCGCACCCCGACGGCTCCATCTTCGCAGGCGATATCGCCTGCGAATCCGGGCTGATTACGCGCATCGCCGGCAGCTTGGACATCGAGGCAGTTGAAGCCATCGATGCGCAAGGCAAGCTGTTATTGCCCGGCGTCATCGATGCGCAAGTGCATTTTCGCGAACCAGGTCAGGAGCATAAAGAAGACCTGGGGTCGGGTTCGCGCGCGGCGGTCAAAGGCGGGGTGACCAGCTTTCTGGAAATGCCCAATACTAACCCGCCTACCATCAGCCAATCGGCGTTGGACGACAAGCTTGCGCGTGCGGCGCAAAAATGCGTCGCTAATTATGGATTTTTTATCGGCGCCACGCCGGATAATCTGGAAGCGATTAACACGGCGGCGCCGGTGTGCGGCATTAAAGTGTTCATGGGCGCAAGCACCGGCAGCCTGCTGGTGGATAAATCCGAGGACCTGGAGCGCATCTTTGCTTCGGGCACACGGCTTATCGCCGTGCATGCCGAGGACGAAGCCCGCATCCGGCAACGCAGTCTGCTGTTCTCCGGTCGTACCGATCCGGCGGCGCATTCCGAAATCCGTGATAACGAATGCGCACTGCTCGCCAGCGAGTTCGCTCTTTCCTTATCCAAGCGATACCGCCGGCGCTTGCATATTCTGCACCTGTCGACGCGCGAGGAAGTGGCGCTATTGGAGAAAGACAAACCACCCTGGGTAACGGCGGAAGTCAGCCCCAACCATTTGTTGTTGAACGTCGATGACTATGCGAAACAAGGCACCCGCGTGCAAATGAACCCGCCTATTCGCCTGCCGCAAGACAACACTGCGCTGTGGCATGGCCTGCACGACGGGATTATTGATTTTATCGCTACCGACCACGCACCGCATACCCTGGCGGAAAAAAAAAGCGAGTATCCCCACAGCCCCTCGGGCATGCCCGGGGTCGAAACCCTGTTGCCCTTGATGCTCACACAAATGGTAGCGGGGAAATGCAGCTTGGCGGAGATTCAAAAGTGGTTGTGCAGCGGACCGGCCCGGGCTTACGGCATCCCTGGCAAGGGGATTATCGCTGAGGGCTGGGATGCCGACCTGACCCTGGTCGACCTCGCGACGCGCGAAGCGCGGGATCAAGATATGTTCACCCGCGCCGGCTGGACGCCTTACCACGGCTGGGCGCTTAACGGCTGGCCGGTTTATACCGTCGTCGCCGGCAATGTCGTTTTTGATCAAGGCCACATACGTGACGGCGCCCATGGCCGACCCTTGCGGTTTGCCAATTAATGGACTTGCTGATTCTTGTTAAAGCGCTCCTTCTCGGTATCGTCGAAGGACTCACCGAATTCCTGCCGGTTTCCTCCACCGGTCATCTGATCGTTGTGGGTGAGCTTCTCCGCTTCAACGATGAGAGAGGCAAGGTCTTTGAGATGATCATTCAACTCGGTGCGATTCTGGGCGTGGTCTGGGACTACCGCGCGCGTGTCGGACGCCTGATCATGGGATTAAAGCAGAAACAGGAGCAACGCTTTGCCTTTAACCTTTTTCTCGCCTTCCTGCCCGCAGCCGTCGTTGGCCTTTTGTTTCACAAACAGATTCAGACCTACCTCTTTGGCACCAAGACTGTTGCCGCCGCCCTGATTGTCGGCGGTATTCTGATCCTGATCATCGAGCGTCTGCCGTTAGGCGTACGTATCGACAGTGTCGAGAACCTGAGTCCGGTGGATGCCCTGAAGATCGGCATTGCCCAGACCTTTTCCCTGTTCCCCGGCGTGTCGCGCGCCGGTGCCACCATTATGGGCGGCCTGCTCGCCGGCCTGTCGCGCACCACGGCGACCGAGTTTTCGTTTTATCTTGCCATGCCTACCATGTTCGCTGTCTTCTTTTTTGAAATCATCAAGAACTACGGCCTGCTACGCGCCGCGGATATACCTGTGTTCGCCGTGGGATTTGTCGTATCATTCGTGATCGCCCTGGTGGTGGTTAAGGCGTTTCTCAAGTTTGTCTCCGGGCACAACTTCACTTTATTCGCCTATTACCGCATCGGCTTCGGCCTGCTGACCTTGGCCTATTTTTGGTAATTCCTCCTTGGCCGAAAAACTCCTTTTCCTGTTCGCCGGTTTTGTCATCGCTACCATTTCCCGGCTGGGTTATGGCGGCATCGTGTTATTGATGGCGATAGAAAGCGCCTGTATCCCATTGCCATCGGAGGTCATTATGCCGTTTTCAGGCTACCTGGTATTTACCGGCGAAATGGAATTATGGAAAGTGGCGTTGGCCGGCGCGGTTGGATGCATAGCCGGCTCTATCCCGGCCTATTACCTGGGCGCCTATGGCGGCCGCCCGGTACTGGAAAAATACGGCAAGTATCTGCTTATTTCCCGGAGCGATCTCAATTTGGCCGACCGCTGGTTTCAACACCACGGCGAAATTACGATTTTCATCGGGCGCTTACTACCGGTCATCCGGACTTTTATCGCCTTCCCGGCCGGGGTCAGCCGCATGGCGATGGGGCGCTTTCTTATTTACACCTTTGTCGGCTCCTATATTTGGAGTTGGAGTTTGGCGTGGATCGGCATGAAGCTGGGGCAACACTGGCATATCCTGGGGGTCTATTTCCACCGCTTTGACGCGGTTATCGGCATTGTCCTCTTAGCTGGAATTATTTGGTACATCAGGCGCCATTTTGCTCACTAATTCCCTGCTTTACATAATAAATTCTTAGAACACTTTGAATATTGGAATAGCGTGGACTATTTTTAAAAGGATATCACACGCGTGCAAAGTTATATGCTGACCGAAAATAGCCTGGAATTGAATAGAAAACCTCGAATCTTGGTTATTGATGATTCACGCGTCATGCGCAAGGCTATCAGCAGAATCCTCAACCCTCAATTCGACCTTATTGAGACAGAAGATGGTGAGGCCGGATGGGAAGCGCTGCTTGGAGATGAAGCGATTGATGTGATTATTACCGACGTGGAGATGCCGCGCCTGGACGGCCATGCGCTGTTAACCCGCATCCGCAGCTCGGAGATTATGCGCATTCGCGAGATGCCTGTCATCGTCATTACCGGCGCGGAAGATGAACCGGCAAAACAACGAGCCTACGCGTGCGGCGCCACCGATTTTGTCATCAAACCGATCGATGGCGTGCAGTTATTGGCCTGTACGCGCGCCCAGCTAAAACCGGACCAAATCCCGGGCAAACCGGCAGAGACGACTGCCGCGTTAGCGGGGGAAGAGGCAAACCGGGATCCATTAACCCAACTCTATAACCGTCGATTTTTTATGCAGCGTGGCGAGCAAGACGTTGCCTTCGCTAAACGCCACAATTCTCCTTTATCGCTGGTTAAGCTCGATATCGATAACCTGAAAACAATCTTCGATAAGTACGGCGATCATGCCGCCGATAATATTTTAGTTAAACTCGCCCAAATCCTGCTCGCTAAAATGCGGCAAGAAGATACGGTCGGGCGTCTTGGAGGAACCGAATTCGCCGTTCTTTTGCCCTCCGCGCAACATGTTGAAGCGGCGGCGTTGGCCGAACGGTTGTCCGCCGCGGTCAGGGCGGAAATATTTGAACATGAGGGCGTTCGGATACCGATAACGATCAGTATCGGCGTAGTTACTTGGGATGATTATTCGATTGATACCATAGATAAATTTCTGGCACAGGCGGAAAAACATTTAAGGCTGGCTAAAGGCGCCGGCGGCAACCGTTTGCATACCAATGCGGCAAAAGAGCCGGCCAAATCAAACCAACCCGACGCGACCGGCGATACTGGCAGCCGCGCAGTCAATGGAGAAAAGCCCATCCCGGCCCCGGTTTCCGCCTCAGCACCGACCATCGATACCGCTTTGCACATGCTGGCAGACGGCGATATAGCAGCGCTGGAGCCCCACCTTCCCGTGCTTACCCTGCGTATCTTGCCTTTACTCGATCTATGCAACAAGAAACTCGGCTTAGGCTTAAGTTTCGCGATCGAGTCCTTAAAAGAAAAACTGGCCGATTACACTGAGTAGCCTCGCCCGTCCGCGTCGTATCTTGTAATCCCGCCGCTATCCCGGTAGTTTATTGCCATTCATGTTGGCTGAAAGGACGGCTTATGAGCGCAAAAATCGACAATATTGAATCTGTTCTTACCGAAGAGCGTTTGTTTGACCCGCCGGAGGCTTTTAGCAAACAAGCCTTCATTAAGTCCAAAGCGGAGTATGAAAAACTGCGCAGCCAGGCGGAAAAAGACCATGCCGGCTTCTGGGCGCAACTGGCAAAAGCCGAGCTGCAATGGCAGCAGCCGTTCCATACGGTACTCGATAGCGCTAACGCTCCGCACTTCGCCTGGTTTCCCGACGGCAAGCTAAACGTCTCGTTTAATTGCATAGATCGCCATCTGGCGACAAAAGCCGATAAAACCGCAATCATTTTCGAAGGAGAACCCGGCGACACCCGCCGCCTCACTTATAAGGAGCTGCACCGCCAGGTCTGTTTGTTTGCCAACGCGCTAAAAGCCAAGGGGATCGCCAAGGGCGACCGGGTGGTGATTTACATGCCGATGGTGCCGGAGATCGTGATCGCCATGCACGCGTGCGCGCGCATCGGCGCCATTCATTCCGTGGTATTCGGCGGCTTTTCGGTCGAGTCGCTCAAAGACCGCGTCGAGGACGCCACCGCCAAAGCGCTGATCACCGCCGACGGCGGCACCCGCGGCGGAAGAGTCATTGAGCTCAAAGCCACCTGCGACACGGCGCTAAGCAAGGGCTGTCCCAGTATTGAGACCGTGTTTGTGCTGAAACGCGCCGGCAATAAAATCGACATGCGCGCCGGGCGTGACTTCTGGTGGGAGGATGCCATCAAAGGCATGGCGGATACCTGCGATCCGGTATGGGTGGAAAGCGAACACCCGTTGTATCTGCTCTACACCTCCGGCTCCACCGGCAAGCCGAAAGGCGTTCAGCATAGCAGCGCCGGCTATCTGCTCGGCACCATCGTCACCATGAAATGGGTGTTTGATATCCGCGATGACGATATCTTCTGGTGCACCGCGGATGTCGGCTGGGTGACGGGACACAGCTATGTCACCTACGGTCCGCTCGCGGTCGGCACCACCTTATTAATGTACGAGGGCGCGCCCACGGTGCCGGACGCCGGCCGCTTTTGGAGTATCTGCGAGCGCCACAAAGTCAGCGTGTTTTACACCGCCCCGACCGCGATCCGCGCCCTGATGAAGCTCGGGGAAACCTTCCCGAACAAATATAATCTGTCCTCCCTGCGCCTGCTCGGCACGGTCGGCGAGCCGATCAACCCCGAGGCCTGGATGTGGTATCACCGCGTCATCGGCAAAGAGCGCTGCCCCATCGTCGATACCTGGTGGCAAACGGAAACCGGGGCACATATGATCTCACCGGTGCCCGGGGCGGTGCCGACTAAACCCGGCTCCTGCACCCTGCCTCTGCCCGGCATCGCCGCCGACGTGGTCGACGAACACGGCAATAGCATTACTACGCCCAATCAAGGCGGCTACTTAGTGATTAAAAAGCCGTGGCCGTTCATGTTGCGCACGATTTGGGGCGATGCCAAACGCTACCGCGACACCTATTGGCCCAAGTTCGGCGGCAAGTATTACCTCACCGGCGACAGCGCGCGCCGCGATAAAGACGGTTATTTCTGGATCATGGGACGCGTGGACGATGTGCTGAAAGTCTCCGGCCACCGCCTCGGCACCATGGAGATCGAATCCGCGTTGGTTGCAAATAAGCGCGTGGCCGAAGCCGCGGTCGTCGGGCGGCCCGACGACGTCAAAGGCGAAGCGGTATTCGCTTTCGTCGTCGTCAAAGGCGAACGGCCGAAAGGCGAAGCGGCGAAGGCGCTAACCCAGGAACTGCGCGAGTGGGTGGCGACCCAGATCGGGCCTATCGCCAAGCCGGACGATATCCGCTACGCCGATAACTTGCCGAAGACGCGTTCGGGCAAGATCATGCGCCGCCTATTGCGTTCTATCGCCAGTGGCGAGGCGATTACCCAAGACATCTCTACGTTGGAAAACGCGGACATTGTCAAACAATTGCAGGGCGAAATCTGAGAGCTAGTTGTTGCAGTAAGTGAGCGGCTTCCGATCGGCATGGTGGTGCCGCGGCGCCCACCTGCAAACTGTGTGGCCGCATTTGTTCCGGCATCAGCCAAAAATAACATTGCGTCGCGAGCGCCTGGAGCTGCCCGACGGCGATTTTGTCGACCTGGACTGGACGCCGGATAACCGCGGTCCCATCATAGTCATCCTGCATGGTTTGGAAGGCTCCGCGCGATCGCCCTATGTGGTGGGCCTATTGCACGCGGCGCGGCAGCAGGGCTGGCGCGGCGTGGTCATGCATTTTCGCGGCTGCAGCGGCGAGCCGAATCGCTTGGCACGCAGCTACCATTCGGGCGACACCGCCGATCTCGCGTTTCTCATTCAGACCTTGCGCAGCCGTGAGCCCGATACGCCCGTGGCGATCGTCGGCTATTCCTTGGGCGGCAACGTGCTGCTCAAATGGCTCGGGGAAACCGGCGACCAAGCTGAGATTCAGGCGGCGGTGGCGGTCTCGGTGCCGTTTGTTTTGCATCACGCCGCCAGCCGTCTGAACCGGGGGTTCTCGCGGATTTACCAGTGGATACTTTTACAAAGCCTGAAACGCGGCGCGAGGCACAAATTTAAAAATATACCCGTGCCGATCAGCATAGATAATCTTTCCGCAATAAGTTGTCTGCGTGAGTTTGACGATCAAATCACCGCCCCGCTGCACGGTTTCACCAGCGCGGATCATTATTATTCCGTCGCCAGCTCACGTCAGTATTTAAAAAACATTCGGGTAAATACGCTTATTATTCACGCGCAAAACGATCCCTTTGTGTCCGCCGGCGCAATCCCCGCCACCTCTGAACTTTCTCGGTCTACTCAATTTGAACTCTATGCCGACGGCGGACATGTCGGTTTCGTGACCGGCCGCTGGCCGTGGCCGGCAAGATATTGGCTGGAAGAGCGTATCCCACAATATTTAGAGAATTTCCTTGAGGCCAAATCCATGCGCTCTACGGCAAAAACTGAAATTGTACCGCCTGATTGAATTCCTGTGGATTGGCCATGAATAAATCAACCTGCCTGCCCGGATCGATATAGTTGACAAAATAATTGCGCGGCGGGGGCGCGTACCAAGAAGCAACGCTGAATGGAGGGGGCCCCAAAATCTGGAACACGGTCACGGCGCCCGGGCCATAAGGATTGGCGATCACGTCGGCGGGATAGATCGGGGGACCAAACTTATCGCCAAAGGAAATCGTGGCCTGCAATACGGTAGACTTGGTTTGATCGTTCCCGAAATAGAAGGTCGTATCGTCTACGAGTGTGTCACCTGCATTGTCAGTGCCGCTCCCATGTCGATGATCATCCACCCATAGCACCCACGGATTATCGTTCCCGTCGTATCCTACATCATAAATCTCGATTCCGCCCTCATCGATAATATAGGAACTATCTATAATGGATGCCACCAAGAATCCGGCTGAATCGGATTGGAAAGTAAAGTCCGCGGCATTATGGTCGTTAGTCGACCCGGTCGCGATCGTCCTGCCATTGGCCGTCCAGCTCTCATTGACGGTAAAACTCGAATCGCCATGCCAGGCCGAACCATCGAAGGCGGATATA
>DATGVQ010000186.1:0-8950 GCA_035300145.1 Acidiferrobacterales bacterium
CAGATCGCGGTTTCTGATGGACAATGGGAAGTAACGGTGATCTGTCCCCTGTCACTGTCTTGTGAGGCCTGTCAGATGGAAGAAGGTACTAAATATAATCCAGATGCATTAAAACCCCTCGAATTTGTTTGTGAACCTGACCCTCGGAATTTATGGTTTGTAAGACTAGATTCCGTGAAAGGATTTCGACCAATTGAAATAGAGGAGCATTACGCCGTAGTTGCAAAATATGTACTTAGAAAATCAGTCCCGCGTGAAGTTTTCGTACAATTTGAAACGGCTAAAAACTTATATCTCTATGCATGGTATGTATATCGGTTTTATCCGATTGCAGAACATTACGCGATTTCTTGTCTGGAGTTCGCACTGAGAACGCGTTTTGAAGACGAACTACCGGAAAAGTATATTCCTCGTTCTGGCAAGCCAACGTTAAAACATTACCTTCAGTATGGCGTTGACTATGGCTATATAAGAAACGAAGGGTTTAGACGGTGGCATGAAGCAGCGGAGAAGCGTGCTCGCACTCGATATGATATGGAGAAGACGGAGGAAATGAGGGAGAAAGGATTAACGAGCATCGAGTTAGATTATTCTGAAATAGAAATAAAAGACGAAGATAAGAATTTTGGTTACGTTACCTCCCTAATTAAACATCTAACCTCAGTCCGCAACGATTATGCGCATGGGAGCGCAACTTTGGACAGAGGAGCATTAAGAATAATTGAACCTGTATCAGAGATTATAAATCAGATTTATAACGATAACTAAAATAATACACCCCTTTTTATTTAACTTTTGATTCCTTAAAAAGATCCCCTACATCGCACCTTAACGCGTGGCGATTTTGTTCGAGTGTCGCTATCGTTATGTTTTGCGAAGCTTTTCGAGCCGATTTAATGTCGCTCGACTGATGCCAAGCCTTTTGGCAAAGGCCTCCTGTGTCATGGGTCTTCGCCGACGCTTTATTAGCCCGCTGATTAAATATATGCAGTATGTACACAGCATATGAATCGCTCTAAATCTCAAGAAAAATCCGTTGCCATGGCCTGGCGCATCTTGCCATCGGGTGTACAGGCATGCTATTAATCATCAAATGATGCCTGAGTTAGGCATCTCATTCTTGTTGAGGTAAGACCTATGAGAACCACGCTGAACATCGACGACGAGCTTCTCGCCAAAGCGCAGCGCGTTAGCGGGCTGAAAGAAAGGACGGCGCTGGTCCGGGAGGGGCTTAAGGCCTTGATCGAGCGGGAGAGTGCCCGGCGCTTGGCGCAGTTGGGCGGCACGGAGCGGCAGATGCGGCCTGTTCCCCGGCGTAGGTCCCATCCGGCGTGATCCTGGTCGATAGTTCTGTCTGGATTGACCACCTGCGTGCCGGTAACGCGACATTGGTGGAATTACTGAACACCAGTCAGGTGCTGGCGCACCCTTTTGTCGTTGGCGAACTGGCCTGTGGAAATCTGAAGAACCGCAAAGCGGTTTTGTCATTATTGCAGGATCTGCCCGCAGCTCCCGTTGCCAGCGACGATGAGGTGCTGTTTTTCATCGAAAGGCACAGCTTGATGGGCAGGGGAATCGGTTATGTCGACGCACATCTCTTGTCCGCGGTTGCTATGGCAAAAATCGGGCGGCTCTGGACACGGGACAAACCTCTCAGCGCGGTCGCCGAGTCGATGAGTTTGGCTTTCGAGACTGCTTAGACGTCGAGCAATGTCGGGCGTACGATTCAGCGGTATCGCGTGTCTATTTAGAGCACGAAGGCTGACGGCGGATAGTGCTCGCTGCTATTAATGAGGATGAGTGAACGATCCAGGGGCAAAGCATGAATATCTCTGTTGTGATTTACCAGGAGCCGGAAGGCGGATTTTCGGTCGAGGTGCCGGCACTACCGGGCTGCTTTACCGAAGTCGATACACTGGATGAGGCCGTTGCCAATGCGCGTGAAGCCATTGCCGGCTACCTGGAAGCGGTGGCGTGACCCAGATCGAGAGCACTGGCTTGGGTGATGTCACCCTGTACGAATCTCCCGAGGGGAAAATCCGGCTCGATGTGCGCCTCGACCGCGAATCGGTCTGGTTGACCCAAGCGCAGATGGCCAAGTTGTTCGGGCGCGAGCGTTCGGTGATTACCAAACATCTTAGCAATGTGTTCAGGGAGGGCGAGCTGGAGGCTGAGTCAGTATGTGCAAAATTTGCACATACTGCCGACGATGGAAAAACCTACCAGGTCGATCACTACAACCTCGACGTCATTATCTCCGTCGGCTACCGCGTCAAGTCCGCCCATGCTGATGAAAGGAGGCTGCCAGCTCATGATCGTCGTATAGGTGAGCAGCCATATACAGGCTAAAATGGGGCAAGCGAGCTACGAGATCTCTAAACACTGATGACAAAAATTCAACCAAAGCTTGATGTTATATTGCAGGAACTTACCGACGTCCTACGTAAACGTTATGCCGACCGCTACGTGAGACCGGTGGCGCACGGCGGGATCGTGGGTCCAGGTGACGATAATGATTTCATCGAGTTTCAGGCGTGGCCGAGGGTGGATTACGCTGCGCGGGGCTAATCTACCCTAATTACTAGTCAAGTTTCGGCGGAACAGTCCGTCTTGTCGTCCCCATTGTGGTATTGACACCCGTAACGCCTCAGGTTACAATCTCTTCATGATCCGCAGCTTTCGGCACAAAGGCCTTCAGCGCTTCTTTACCACCGGGAGCAAGGCGGGAATCCAGCCGCACCAGGCCGATCGTTTGAAGGATATTCTCTTTCGTCTCGACGTGGCCAGGCGACCGGAAGACATGGGATTTCCAGGGTCGGACCTTCACCCGCTTAAGGGGCGGCTCAAGGGCTTTTGGTCCGTCAAAGTAAACGGTAATTGGCGCATTATCTTTCAATTCGAGAAAGGCGATGCTTTGGAGGTTGATTATGTTGACTACCACTAACGAACGGCAGTTTGAAATGCACAACCCGCCTCACCCCGGCGAAGTTTTCCGTCGCCTCTATCTCGAGCCGAGCGGAGTCTCGGTGACCGAAGGCGCGAAGCGCCTTGGTGTCACCCGAAAGACGCTCTCCCAACTTACTAACGGCCATGCCGGCATCAGTTCAGAGATGGCGCTGCGCATCGCGATGGCGACCGACACCACCGCCGAAAGCTGGGTGGATATGCAGGCTTATTATGATCTTTGGCACGCGCGAAAGAAGGCGAAGAAACTGCACGTAAAACGGTTGACCGCGCCGCGGACGGGAATGAACGACTCTTAGATATTCATGCACTCTCATCCACGTTCGGATTACTTTGGCGCGATACCGCCTTTCGCGGCAACGACCAACTTACTGAGGAGAACGGTAAATAGTGCGCGCCGCGGCATCCATTACGTCCCTTCTCCCCGCGGGCATAGGTATCTACACCATTCATCAACCCAATGATTCTGTAGGAACCGCCCAATCGCACCACAACACCCAACCTTCATTCCCGCGCAAGCGGGAATGACGATCTATTCGAGATGTGTAGATACCCCTGCCCTGCGGGAAGTGAGGCGGGGAGGGCGTGAATATCCGGTGGGCGAGCGGCGGGTCCAGGAGCCGCGAGCGCCAAGCCTTGGACGGCTTGGCCGGATTTCAGCGCGGGCCAGGGAAGGAGCAAGCGCTGAAATTCACGCCGTCGAACGGGCGCACGCGATGTGCGCCCCGGCAAGAATGCGGGGATGAGCAAGCGTAGGGCGTGAGCGTATTGCGCCGAATGAAAGGCGATAACACTAAACGGAAAATTGAAAGCGACATCCGGCGCTGTTAAAGCCATTGAAAAATAAAGATTCCTCACCAAGAGCGGTTCGGAATGATAGCAATCAAAAAGATTTCCACGTCGCACCTTAACGCCGTGGCAGTTTGTTAGAGTGTCGCTATCGTTATATTTTTGCAAGAGTACACCAAAAGCGCTTTAATTCCATTCCAAGTGGAACAAAAGCGCTCCAAATATAGTGATTCCCCTTTTTCCGGCGTGGGAAAAGTCTCCCTTGGCCAGCTCGGCGCGGTCCTAAGAAAGTCGGCAGGCACGGACCCAGACCTCGATTATCTGCGCGCCTGGGCGCAGCCGCTTGGCGTGACGGCGCTGCTGGAGGAGTGCCTGCATGAGCCGTGACACCAGTCCGGCGGTCGAGAAGTTCTTGCGCGAGCGCTATGCCCGCCTAAGCGGCGCTGAGCGCGTGGTCATGGGGGCGGACATGTTCGAGACCGCGCGCGCGTTTGTGCTCGCCTCGTTGCCATCGGGGCTGCCGCCGCAGGAGGTGCGCCGGCGGCTGTGCGAACGCTTCTATGGGACGCTCGCCGAACGCGTGTACGGAAAAAAATGAAGCTCAGCAAGCGTAGGGCGCGAGCGCGAACCTATTGCGCCGAAGGAAAGGCGATAACAGGAAACGGAGAATTGAAAGCGACATCCGGCGCATTACGGCTACCGCCTAATGCGCCCTACTTGCTATATCCATTGCATGTTGGGGTTCGTTCCACTCACCCCAACCTACCGGGCCGGATTGCTCGCCTGTATCGCCGGTGCTACTATAGTATTACCTATGCCGGAGCGATTCCCATGACTGCGACCACGACACTCAAGCTGCCCGATAAGCTGAAATCACGTATTGCCCGCTTGGCCAAGGAGACCGGCCGGTCGGCGCACAGCCTGATGGTTGCGGCGCTGGAACGCGAGGTGGCGCGCGAGGAGCGGATGCGGGAGTTTGTGCGTGAAGCGCTGGCCGCGGATACCGGCGTCGAGGAGGGCGCGGCGGTCTATCGGGCGGAGGATGTGCATGCCTGGCTGGAGCGTCTGGCCCGCAACCCGAAAGCGGTGCGGCCCAAGGCGTGGCGCAGGTAGTCTATACACAGAATGCGCTCGCCAATCTGGAGCGGGCATTCGCTGCTATTCGTAAGGCCGTCGAGATTCTTTCGGATCATCCGTTGATCGGTCGGCGCGTCGAAGGTGAGATACGCGAGTTGGTCATTTCCTACGGAAAGACCGGCTATATCGCGCTCTATCGCTTTTTGCCCGAGCAGAGCGTGATTCGCATACTGGCGATCAGGCACCAGCGCGAGCTGGATTTTCCGGGCTGAGGCGGTCCGGAAAATCCAGCAAACCTCACGCTCAATCACAGTTTCCACTAATATTTGCAACCGCTGAACCTTCGCCGGCATTCGCTATGGCGACGCAAAGCGCGCTGATCGCGGTAATGGCGAACGGTTTCCGGCCTTCGACGAGCGAGCCCGGCCATCACGCTACCGTCATTCAGAGCTTGTCGGAAACGGTTGGTCTCTCGAATGTGTTCGAAAGAAATCACGACAGGCCCGGGTGCGCGTCGCTGGGTCCCAAAGCCCGGCATTCTCCCTGCGGGGTGCGCGCTCGCATTACCCGCAACTCCCATTCCCGCTGAGACTCACCCACCTTCGGGCTTAGGCCGAGCTTCTTTGCAAGCGCAGTAACATCGACCCATCCGGCCCCCTGGACGCGCGCCTTCGGTGGCTCCTTGGGCGGGGTCTTCCATTCATTTAAAAATTTCGGCGGATCGTCGGCACTGAAAAATGTCCTGGCCTGCAAGACAAACTCGCTGCCTTCTTTTCCGAGCGCGCGGAGGTAAGCGCGATAGCGTTTGACGCCGGCGTGGATAACCTCAGGCTTGTGCCCTTGGACCAGGCGGGCATTCCAACACTCGAAGGCTTGTTGCTTGGATTGGTTACCGGAGCGTTTCGGGTAGTCGGCAAACGCGGCTTCAAACGCAGGTGTGTAGGGATTTTTCTTGTTCTTATCTTTCGCCTGTGTATAGAGGTTTTTCTTAGTCTTATCTATCTCTTTATCTTTATCTATATCTGTTGCGTTACCGCCCGTTACGGTAACGTTAGCGGTAACGTTACCGCCGATAAGTGTTTGATTTTCCCGGTATTGCTTAACCCGCGCCCGCGTCTGCGCACGTACTTTTTCCATGCCGTCGATGTTTTGATGTTTACCCCAGTTGGCAATGCCGAATACGCCCGATGCCAGGGAAACCATGCCGAAACGCTGGAACACCGACAGCGCCAGCCGCACGGTGGGCAACGGGCGATTAAATACCGTGGCCAGCATTTCATCGGTATAGGCGATGTCGGCAGTAAGCACCAACAAGCCGCCTTGGTTGGTTTTGCCGGCCAGGGTTAAGAGTTTTATCCAAATAATGAGAAGGGAATCCGCCTCCGGCATATTCTCGATAAGTTTGATCTTTTCATCGTCAAACACATCTGTGGTGAGTTTTATCCAGGTGATGGCGGCCATTGTTCTTCTCCAAGCTCAAGGGGGGGTTGTCTGTACTTACCCTTTATGGTAAGCTTGCTTACTTATTGATGTCAAGTATGCTAACAGATCCAGGCTGAGGAGAAGCCAGGGGAGGTTCCCATTCGTGGGAACCACGCAGGGAGGGCCGGATGCCCATTGGGAAGACCTGGGATATCCGACGGGGTGTAATGATGAATATATTGGGATCTTGGTAAAAGATCGAACCGCTGATGCCATATCAGATTTCGCAGGCTGCATTCTTGCTCTCGCCATACGCGTGCCGGCGCACGCCTAATTTCGCCTACGCTTGTACGCGTTGTGGCGTTGTCGTTGCCTTGGCACTACCTTAAGCACCTTTGATCGAGGATACGGCGCCGGGGGGCTAAGGAGCAACGAGTAGCCCGCATGAAGCGATAGCGAAATGCGGGGGAGCCCGCCGACGGCACCGTCCATCCCCGGATTCCGCTCCGCTCCATCCGGGCTACAAACTTGAGTCGCCACGGAGTCTGCGCTTAAGGTAGTGCCATTGAGTAACGTCCCCTGGTTTCGGCTGCGCGTGCGGATGATACGGGGGTGTTTGGTGGTGAGGATAGAGCGGGAGGATAAGTAATTCCCTCGGGTTACGGCGCTTTGCGCCTTAGCCAGGTTACGCGTGCCGGGGAGTATGCATATTGACTCCTTTGGTGATGTCTTTTTTACACTTCCTTAAATAAGTCTCCCACATCACACTTTAACGCTGTCGCGATTTGATCGAGCGTCGCTATCGTTATGTTCTGGCAAGCATTTTCGAGTCGGTTTAATGTCGCACGGCTGATGCCAAGCTTTTTGGCGAAGGCCTCCTGCGTCATGGTCCCTCGCCGAGCCCGTAAGTTTTCCCCCAGTAGTTTGGCTCGATCCATGACCATATAAGAACATGCCTCAATGTTCACATGTGAACATAAATATGCTGTAACGTAACGCTTGCCCTAGCCTAAAGGAGGGACAAAAACAATGCTAGTGCTTACGCGCGGTGTGGGAGAAATAATAAGAATTCAATTGGCGGAGGGTGTCGATCCGGAAATCCCTGCAAGGCAGCTATTTGCCGATGGGCCGATTGAGGTTGTGGTGACACAGGTCCAAGGCACGCATGTCAAGCTTGGAATCGCGGCGGGTCGACAATTCCTGATCTTGCGCGAAGAGCTATGTGGCGAGGGATGACCCCGCCGCGGGCGTGCATATGGCGGCTTGCGCTTACCGCCGCCCCTTTACTTCTTTAACTCGACTACTCACGCAGTAATTCGAAAATAGGCACTTTAAGGGCGTGCGCAATTTTCTCGATGTTGTCGAGCCCTATGCTCTGCTCAGCGCGCTCGATGGTGCCGATGTAGGTTCTGTGTAGCCCGGCGGCGTCGGCGAGATCGTCTTGCGACCATCCGCGCTCGGCGCGTAATTCCCGCACTCGTTTCGCGAAAAGCTCCCTGGCGGTCTTCTTCATGCAGGGGAGTGTATGGAAATGCCATAGAATCATCGACATACAATTCGTAGACATATTATTCGTAGCGTATTAATATGTATGGAAGCCCTGATTAAGTCGTAGTTGTCATTCCGAGCGAGCGTAGCGAAGAATCTGACAGCAATAAACTCGAACATAGTTTTCCTATATCAAAGTCAGGACTTTCAGACGAGATTACTCACAGCGGTACGGCCGCAACGGACGCGCACGTCAAGGACGTGAGCCTGGAGACGATCAAATGAACTCTATCTGCGCGTTGTGTCCAGGCGCATTCGCGAGCCGTTGATCGCGGGTAAGCAAGGGCGCTTCGAGCGCCTCCGCCAGCGCGATGTAGACCGCGTCGTAAGCCGTCAAGTTGTTCCGCAGATCCCAGACACGCGGCAGAAGGATGTCATGCGGATATCGGGCAAGAGGGAAGTCGGTAAGATCGGCCAGGGCTATCCGGCAGCGCTCCGGCTCAGCCTCTCCCGCGATCGCATACCGGCGCAAAACCTGCGCCACTTCGACGTCGATCAGGTGAGGCGCGTGCAGCGTCTGACCCTTTGCAAAGAGGCGTTTTTCTATGGCCGCTGCGGCCGGCGTGCGCAGGAGCACCTCAAGAATCGCCGAGGCATCAACAATAATCACCGACTATCGCGTTCCGCACGCACGGCTTGCGCCGGCGAAACGGAAGGCGTCGCCGTCGACCGGCTTTCCAGGCGCGCGCGCAGCTCATCGATCGTGGGGCGCTCCGCCACGCGGCGGAGCTCGCTCAGCAAGTAATCCGAAAGCGACATGCCCGCCAGCGCGGCCCGCGCCTTGAGCCGGCGGTGTAGCTCGTTGGGCACGTTGCGGATCTGAATCATCGTGGACATGTTATAAACATAAAAGCATGTGAGCTACATGTCAAGTGCAATGTTGATGTAAAGAAGGACTGAGTTGCTATACTTCTGATAGATACTGAGGAGAACGGTAAATAGTGCGCAGCGCAGCATCCATTACGTCCCTTCTCCCTGCGGGCATGGGTATCTACACAATTCATCAACCCAATGATTCTGAAGGAACCGCCCAATCGCACCGCAACACCCAACTGTCATTCCCGCGCAAGCGGGAATCCAGTATTGACGCGGGGTATCTGGATTCCCGCTTGCGCGGGAATGACGATCTATTCGAGATGTGTAGATACCC
>DATGVQ010000187.1:0-5945 GCA_035300145.1 Acidiferrobacterales bacterium
GGATGTACCGCCATTTTTCAAACACGCTAAGTGTTTGAAAAATGAAGCAAAGCAAAAACCGCGCTTTTTGCTTTGCGTGTTGAAAAAGGCCACGGATGGACTTTTTCAACAACCTGCCAGACGCCGCCCATCCGCAAGCACCCGTAGCCTGGGTTAGGCGCAAAGCGCCGCAACCCGGGGGAATTACCCATCCTCCCGCGCCAGCGTCACCGTTAAACGCCTGCGTGGGATCCAGATTTACGCCACTTCCTCGAGTATCTCCGTAAGCCGGTCGGGCAGGTCGATCATCACGTCGTGGCCGCACGGCACCTCATAGGTGCGCCAAGACCGATCCGCTTTCGTCTTCGCGTAGAACCGATCGAAGTTTGGATTGGCGAAATCCGTCGTCCGAATGTAGGTCTTCGTGGCAACACGATCGCGCGCGCCCGTGAGCTTGATCGGCTGGAACGAGACGCCGATCGGCTGCGCGGTCTGTTTCGCGTCCACCCAAGCACGGTCCTTCTCATTCACATTCCAGGTCGAGGCCGGGGGTGGCGGCCGCGAGATGTCACCTTTTTCCAACGCGCGTGCGATCTCGGCGCGGCTGCGCTCCGAGTTGAGATCGAGGCCCTTCTGACCGTTCTCCGGCATGAAGGCGTCCAGGAACACGATGGAGGAAATCGCAGGCAACATCTGCTCGGCCACGCCCGACACCACCCAGCCGCCATAGGAATGGCCGACGAGCACGATGCCCTCGAGGCTCTCCCATTTGATGACATTCACTACGTCGGTGATATGCATGTCGAGGTCGACGTTGCCGCTCATCAGGTGCGAGCGCTCGCCGAGGCCGGTGAGCGTTGGCGTGAAGACTTTAGCCGCTCCCGGCATCCTGCCTCCCGCGGCATTAGTACTTCCCTGTACGTCATGGCCGCGGCGTTCGAGACGATCCGACACGCGGCGCCAGCACCAGCCGCCGCCTTGCGAGGCGCCGTGAACTAACACGAAGGTGCTTGATCGATGTGGCGCCCGGGCGATGGTCACCGGACCGGCCAAAGCGGCCGCAGCCGCGCCGACAATTATCGCGCGGCGCGTTGCATTTACTGCGATCTGCTGTGTCATTGTTTTTACCCCTGTGAAACTGTAAATGCCTGCAAGATACCTTGATGGCATCTTGCCGCAACCGCCCGTCCGCATCAATATCGCGCCGGCATGGCCGGTGTCGGCCTTCGGCGGAAGGCGCTGCGCTTTTCCGCCCGACGCGCTAGAATCAAAACTGCGGAACACCGTAGGAGCATCATAATGCTAATGGTTGGAATTATGGGCGCGAGTGGTTATATGGGCGGCGAAGCCCTGCGCGTGTTGTTAGACCACCCAAAGGTACAAGTGGCCTGGGCTACCAGTAGGCATCGGGGGGCAATAATAGAGGACTTCCACCCTAATCTCTATGGCACAGGCGTTACGCTCATTCACCCCGACGACACGACACCCTGTGACGTGGTTTTTCTCGCCTTACCGATCAAGGAATCAATTCCAGTTGCTGCGAGATTTCTGGAGCAGGGTTGTAAGGTAATCGACCTCGGAGCGGCTTTCCGTCTTTCAGACAGAAGAATCTGGGAGCACGTCTACGGTCAGGTCCATTCTGACTGGTCTCTCGCGCAAGAAGCGGTTTTTGGCATGCCGGAATTGCATAAAGAATCCATCCAGGCTGCGAGATTGGTCGCCAATCCGGGCTGCTTTTCGTCAGCGGCCATCCTCGGACTCGCGCCACTCTTGCGAAAGCATCTGATCGACGAGCAGAAGATTATTATCAACGGTCTTTCCGGCACAGCAGGCGGCGGGGCCGAGCTCGCACGAGTGGCGCACCACGCCGAAATCGGAAACAACCTGATTCCCTATAACGTCGTGGGCCACCGCCATACCTTTGAAATGGAACAAGAACTCGGAATCCTTGCCGAGAAGGAGGTGACCATTCACTTCACGCCGACCTACGTGCCGATCGTGCGAGGCATTCTCGATATCTGCCATGTTTTTCCGATCCAATCGATTTCACGCGAAGATGTGTTGGAACTTTATCGTGCGTTCTACCAAAACGAACCGTTTGTCCTCGTCTATGATCTGCCAAAAGAGCAGGATGTCGCCTGGCAATACAAACCCTATCCGTGGGTCAGCGCAGTGGCGGGGACAAACTATTGTCTCATCGGCGTTGATGTCGACGAGGTGCGTCAGCGGATTGTGATTTTCAGCGTGCTTGATAGTGTGGGGAAGGGTGGAGCACAAGTCGGGATAGAAAACATGAATATGATGTTCGGGTTCAATCGGACCACGGGACTGCTCAAGCGCGGTCTCCACCCCTGAATGAAGTGCCTAACAACAGCGACAAGCTAACAAAAGCGTAGCGCCTTACGCCAGCGTTTGGATGTCAGCGCTCCGCGGATTGAGGCGGAGTGGATGTCGTGGATAGCGTTGCGGGGGAGTGGCGGGTGAACATTCGGTGCAATACGCTGCGCTATTGCACCCTACGCGGGCTCCAGGACCTTCGGGTTCACCACATTGATCGGATTGCCCGCAACGTAGGCGGTAATTTGATCGAAAATGTCAGAGAATTGGATTTCATACTCGTCGCGCGTCACATATCCAATATGTGGCGTGCATACGACATTGTCCATCGTGAGCAACGGGTTGTGCGGGTCCCGCAACGGCTCCTGCTCGTAAACATCTACAGCGGCCATGCCGGGACGTCCGGCGCGCAGCGCATTCACAAGAGTTCCCGGCGCGATCAGCGGCGCACGGCTTGTATTGACAAGCAGGGCGGTCGGCTTCATGCAAGCCAAGTCGGCAGCCGTCACGATTCCCCGCGTTTCCTCAACCAGCCGCATATGCAAAGAGATAACGTCGCATTCCGCAAAAAACGCACGCTTGCCGGACGCAGCGGCATAACCGTCCATGCGCGCGCGATGGAGCGATGCTTCACGCGCCCATACCAACACTTTCATGCCGAACGCTTTGCCATAACCGGCAACCGTGCCGCCAATTCTGCCGTAACCGTAAATGCCTAATGTCTTTTCACGCAAGCCGTGGCCGACCCCGATTTGCCACTTCCCGGCCTTAAGCGCGGCCATCTGCTGCGGAATTTGGCGCGTTGCGGCGATAATCAGTCCCCACGTCAGTTCCGCGGCAGCATAAGACGGACTGCCGGGATGCTGGTAAGAGGATACGATTACTCCGCGTCGGGTACAGGCTTCAGTGTCGATATGCGGGTAGACACTGCGCTGGCTGATGAGTTTGAGCCTATTCAGGCGCTCAAGCAGCGGCGCCCGGATCTGCGTTCGCTCGCGGATCAAGACTAGCGCTTCCGTGTCTTTCAAACGTTCGGCAAGTACATCAACTTCCTGGGCGTGGTCGTTCCAGATTTTGACGTTATGACCGTCCAGCTTACGAAAACACGCAAGCGTGCGAATTGTGTCGGAATAGTCGTCGAGAATCGTAATGTTCATTGAGGAACCTCTGAATAAGTCATTCCCGCGCAGGCGGGAATCCAGAAAACCGCGGAAAAGCCTGGATGCCCGCGTCCGCGGGCATGACGATTTGCGACTTAATCAGAGCTTCCTTAATTAGCCTTTTCTTCATTTGCGCTAAAAGCAATGTACCCGCATCCGAAAGTATTATAAGTTACTTTGAGATCTTTATCGCAAAAACTATTTAGTTTAAGGTTCCTCTCTCAAGTCCTTTGTGATCATCCCTGTTCTTGATGATCGTTAGCGCTTTGATCATTTCCTGTATCCCCAACACCATTAACCTTGCCATCTTCTCGTCAATCGAAGGGATTACGGCAGCGTTTAGCTGTTGTTCCAGCGGAAGTTCACCGTAACGCTGGTGGTAATGCGCCACATTCAAGGCGAGCAAGCGCGCGCACTCCGTCAGTTCTTCTTTCGTGCTTTCGGCGATGTATTGGTCAAGGAGTTGGGCCTGGAGGCGTAAACGATCGGGTAGCTCATCGAACATGGTTGTCTCCTTAATTTCGCCTATACGTTTTGGTTGGAAACGCCTCGGCAATCCCTTATAGTTTAGCCCGCCTAATACACTAAATAAGGAGGCGGATGAGGATTCTGGTCGGTAAATTGATTAATCTTGTTTCCGAACCGCGAGGAGCAAGAGTCTGTTTAGTGAGTATTATTTTAACTTCAACCTAAAAAGGGGAACTTTATGTCGCACAAACACAAAATCGCACTACTATTTACTTCTTTATTGGTTTGTTCCTCATTGAGCAACGTTGCATCGGCCCAAGTGGTGGATCCTTGTCAGTATGGGTGCCCAAAAAGTGGGTGCCCTCAATGTCCTGAGGGAGGGCCCATTAAATCTGAAGCAGAAAGCAAAGAGGTAACCGGCGACCGTCAAAATCAAGGGGACACCGAAAAAGATCAGCAGCAAGTTAAAGAGAACGAGGAAAAAAGCCAGACACAGGAGAAAAAATAATAAGGGAAATCCGCCAGATAGCTCAACCAGCAAGCGTAGCGTGCCGTGCGCACAATCAAACCGGCTCGCCATAATCGCCCCCTCGTTCAGAAGCGGTCTCACTCGCCCAGTCCGCAGGATAGATGCCCCTGCTCACAAAACGAGGAAAGCTGGAATACGGCCAGTCGGTAACGCTCTTAACATAACCGTGCTTGACCGGGTTCCAATGGATATAATTCACATGCTGTTCGAAATCGTCCTCATTCCTGATCTGGTGTTCCCAGAAACGCCGTTGCCAAAGGCCCAGTTCGCAACGCTTGTTGCGCGACGCGTTGACGTTTGGCTTGATAAGCTCCCGTACCTGCTGGCTTACCCGGCGTTTGATGATGTTCCAACGTAGGCTGTATGCCGCGTCGCCTTCCGGCAACGTCCAAATACAATGCAAATGGTCCGGGAGGACAACAAACGCCTCCATTGTAAAGGGATGATCCCGCATTACAGAGAGGACATTTTGTTTCAATGCCCGATAAATGGGTGGTTCGGTCAATAACGCTTGGCGTTGATGGGTATTGACGGTGAAGAAATAGGTCGCGCCTTGAGTAAGGGCGCGTCTGAACGTTGCCATTAGGGCATTATTGGATTAATCGTGCGCACGGCACGCTACGCTTGCTTGGGGCGCGTGTTCAACGGAAGGACTCATGGCTATTCCTCCAAGATGCCGCGATGCTGCAGGCACGGTAATCATGCTGCCCCAAACGCCACCTTCACCGGCGCGCCGTTTTTGCGCGGTGGAAGGCATAGTTGGGCATCGGCTGTTAATCAGCACCTTCTATGATTGGATAATAGATAACTGAAAACTTCTTACGAAGCTCTTGAGGTATGTTGTTCACATAGCTCATCGTGTCGCCTCGTATCTTTGCTGATGCGGTAATCCGGGTGCTTGGGATAGGTCTTCCGTGGTACACAGCGACCAACTTTCCCTCGTAGAAGAACAAGATCGCCCGCGGCCACGGAGTGGGATCAGTTGTCGGTCTATTGAATTGAATGTAAGAAATGAACCTTTCCCGCGGCATCCACTCTTTGTAACGAAAGGACTTTATATGGTCATGAAAATCCTCTAGCGCGAGCGCCTTGCTCGCATTGAGAACGGCACTGAGCTGTGGTTCCAATATAGAGTCGCGTCGAATATTTTGCCGATGTGCAAACCCTTTGAGAACTACGATCTTCCGGCCGTTATGGATATCCTCATCGAAAAACAAATCGGCTTTTACCTTTTCAAGGGTGATGCCAATTTTTACACCGCGTTCATCGTATAGCTTGATGCCCTTATTCAGGATCGGTGGCGCCTTATCGGCAAAAGCATTCTTTACATCCACGTAAACGGGCAAATCAATATTGAACCAGTCATTGTTGTATTCTTTACTTTCTACCGACACCTTATCATCGAGAGCAAGCAGTGCGCGACCATCCGGAGCCTCACGAACGTTAGCTGGCCCGTCGATCACTTCAGCCGC
>DATGVQ010000188.1:0-1865 GCA_035300145.1 Acidiferrobacterales bacterium
CGAAGATGATGGGTTGCCGCGCAGGCAAGTTTACGCAGCCTGCCTAAAGTTGGCTGCAAGCCCGGCAATGTCAGTAGGAACATCGACAGAACGCCTCGCCGAGGGCACACTCACCGCCCCTGCCCCCAACCCGAAGTCCCCCTCATGACGCATCATCATCTGCATTCCAGCCCCGAGACCTGCCATTGGGGCTTTTTCGAAGCCAAGCTGAAACCCGTCCTGACCATCGCCAGCGGCGATGAAGTCACCGTCGACACCATCAGCGGCGGCCCGGACGTGGTCCCGGACCGCGACAAATTTCATGTTCCGCCCGAACTTTCGGAAGTTCACGCCAAGAGCGAGCGGATGCTGCCGGGCCATATCCTGACCGGCCCGATCGCGGTGGAAGGCGCCGAACCCGGCGACGTGCTGGAGGTCGAAATTCTCGACGTCCGGCTCAGGCAGGATTGGGGGTACAACATGATCCGGCCGCTGGCGGGCACGCTGCCGGATGATTTCCACGAAACCCGGCTTTTGAACATTCCGCTCGACCAGAAGCGGATGGTGGGCCGGCTGCCATGGGGCCTCGATCTGCCGCTAAAACCGTTCTTCGGCGTGATGGGCGTGGCGCCGCCGCCGGCCTGGGGCCGCATCACCTCGCTGATTCCGCGCGCGATGGGCGGCAACCTCGACAACAAGGAACTGACACCGGGCGCCAAACTCTATCTGCCGGTGTTCGTGCCGGGCGCGCTGTTTTCCTGCGGCGACGGTCATGGCGTGCAGGGCGATGGCGAGGTCTGCGTCACCGCGATCGAGACCGCGCTGCAGGGACGCTTCAAGCTGACGCTGCGCAAGGATTTGCGGCTCAACTATCCCCGCGCCGAGACGCCGACGCACTATATGACGATGGCGATGGATCCCGACCTCGACCAATGCGTGGTGCGGGCGCTGCGCGACATGATCGTGTTGCTCGGCGAGAAGCGCAATCTGTCGCGCGAGGACGCCTACACGCTCTGCAGCCTGGCCGCGGACCTGCGGGTGACGCAGACCGTGAACGGCTCCAAGGGCATCCATTGCATGATCGCAAAGACGGTCGTGCATGGATGAGCGGGAGGCGCGTGGCGAGCGCGTGGAAAGCAAGAGCATGATCCGGAAAAGTGGATGCCGGTCTTCCCTCGCGACAAACGCGGAACGCGTTTGCGCGGAGATCATGCTCAAACAAAGAGATGAGATCATGATCCGATTCAATCTAGGGCGCGTGCTCGTAAATCAAGCTTGATTGGTGCGGCTTGCTCGAGGTCCGCTATGCCCCGATAGCGACCAAATTCTGCAGCGCAGCGAAATGTCGCGATGTGTAGAGTCGAGGTGTGACGCGGTAGCTTTAGGCTCGAACATATCTGTTGCCGCCCCTTTCGTTCGGCGGTGCCTTACTGGTTCGACCATGGCCCCGTTTTCACACCCCGCTCATCGGTAGGGTCGAGGACTGGCGCGCCGGTTTAGGTCGAAGTTTGGGTTCCCTGTTGTCTCGCCCTTTCGTCTGCGAGTGTCCCACTATCTCGACCATGCCACGTTTCCAGCCCCCGCCACGTCGAACGCAGCATGCGGATTTCCCGCACTGCGCTCCCCCATTTGCTTCATGTCGAGGCTTATGAGACCTATCCTGCTGGGGCGACTTTCGGCTCTGCCTACTCCATCGTTCCCAGCCGAAGCCCTATCGCTCCTGAGCATACTTACGTGTCGACCCAGAAACGCCAGGACGGTTCAGCCTTCGCCTTGACGTATATCCTCCGCCTCAGGTCCTGCAAATCGTCGGACGCCTTTGTCATCTCGTCCTTGCCTTCCCCTATGTTGGAGACATTGCAAATGGCAGGGCCACTTCGCTCCAC
>DATGVQ010000189.1:0-3072 GCA_035300145.1 Acidiferrobacterales bacterium
ACCGCGACTTGCTCGGTGCCGCGATATTGCGCCGACCAGGCGGCGCCGGCGGCGACCGGCAAGTGCGCGCCGACAATCGCATAAGAACCCATTACGCCATGCTCCACGCTGGTTAAATGCATGGAGCCGCCTTTGCCGCCCAACAAGCCGGATTGCCGCCCCAAAAGCTCGCCTAATACCGCCGCCATCGGCGCGCCGCGCGCGAGGGTATGCGCGTGGCCGCGATAGGTACAGAAACTGTAGTCGTCGCGCCGCATGCTCACCGCAAAGCCGGCGGCGATGGCCTCTTGCCCGAGGGATAAATGGCTGGTGCCTTTCACTAAATTCTGGAGGAACAAATCGTAGGCGCGCTTCTCACAATAGCGGATTTCCACTTGCGTGCGATATAACGCGAGCCGTACCCGCTCGCTAATGTCCTTACTGATATTGATCGCCGCTTTAGCGGTTTTAGCCGGTGGCGTCATAAAAATTTTGGGTGCCTTTTGTTAAAGACCTTTTGTTAAAGACCTATGGAGTGAACATAATTCGAAATGGGTTGCGATGAACGTTATTTAATAACGATTGGCGATGGGCAACTCTTCGGCGGGATAGAGAGTGATGATTTGCGCGCCCTTCGGCGTTACCACTACTTCTTCCTCAATCCTTGCGGCGGAATAACCGTCGGTGGCGGGGCAATATGTCTCCAGTGCGAACACCATGCCTTCCTTGAGCTCCATCGGATCATCGAATGAATTCAGGCGGCTGATGATCGGCCGCTCGTGCAATCCTAGACCGAGGCCATGCCCGAACTCCAACCCGAATGCCTCCATTTCACTGGAGAAACCGACGACCTCGGCCTTGGGAAAACAGGTGGCGATCTTGTCGGTCGTCACCCCGGGCTTCACCAGGGCAATGGCCTTATCCATCCATTCACGCGCCTGTTTATAAGCATCCACTTGCACCGTGGTTGCACGCCCCACGTTAAAGGTCCGGTAGTAGCACGTCCGGTAGCCCATAAAGGATTGAATGATATCGAAAAATGCCTGATCCCCGGGCCGGATCAGCCGGTCGGTAAAATTATGCGGGTGTGGACAGCAGCGCTCACCGGAAATGGCGTTGATCGCCTCCACACAGTCAGACCCCATTTCGTACAAGCGCTTATTGGCCAAAGCGACGATTTCATTTTCGCGCACGCCCGGCTTTAAATTTTCCGCGATAGTCTGGTAGACGCCGTCGACCATGGCCGCCGACATGTTCAACAACGCGATCTCGTCCATGCTTTTGGTTTCCCGCGCATCGAGCATAACCTGCTGGCCATCGCGCACGTCAATGCCGAGGCGCTGTAACTCGAACAGCATCGGCGGCTCCACTAAATCGACGCCGAGCGGCATGTCGGCGACGCCCTCGGCCTTAAGAAGCGATTTAATTTCCTCCGCCGCCTTGCGAAATAAACCTGCCTTTGGAGTAACGGCGCCGCGCAGCCCGAGCATGCCGGCGCGACAATGATCGTTATGCAGCCACGGCGCGTGCAAACGATGGTGGGTCGCGGCCGAACCGAAATCCCAAACAAAAGGATCGCCGTTGCCGGTTAACAGCGAGTAACGCGTCAACTTATCGCGCGCCCATTCGCCGATAACCGTACTGGTGGTATAACGAATATTGTGTTGATCGAAACAGAGTAGCGCACCGAGATCGGATTTAGCTAGCGCCGCTCGCGTGCGCGCTAATCGGTAATCATGCAGCCGCCGGAAGTTGACGCGCTCCTCAAAGTCAACATTCATATGGCCTAACGCGGAAATGGGGCGATCCCATTTATGCCTCGGATCAATATGGTCTGGTAGAATAACCTTCGGTTCAAGACCATGTGCCATATAGGGTTCCTTCGTTAGGAAAAGAAAAAAAGTTTTGCATACTCATTCAGCGACTGTCAACCGATGAAAAAGACCATGGAAGGACTTTTTCAACATCCTAACCAGTCCTCATCGATGCCCGGTGGCGCCGAGACGGTCCGCCATCCAGTCCGCGTTCTGATTACGGTAACGGTAAGCCCGGTTATTGGCGACATGATTGCCATCCTCGATGACAAGCAGCTCCACCGGGCCGGAGACCTCCGCCGCCAAACGCTCCGCATCCTTATAAGGCATAATGCGGTCGAGCTTCCCGGCGACGATGAATATCGGACAAGTGATCTGATGCGCGACGCCTTTGAGCGACAGCTTCGCCGCGTATTGGCGCGCCGCCGCCTCGCTGTCGCAGCGGCTGCGTACGCGGAAAGCCTCGCGCGTCAACGCCGGCAGGCCGCCCCACGCCTCGGCCCAATCGTAGGCGCCGGAAAGCGCAATGCACGCCTTGATCCGCTTCTCGAAGGCGACCGCCCGCGGCGCGTAGTAACCGCCGAGGCTCACTCCCCAAAGGCCGATACGCTCCGGGTCGATGTCGTTGCGTTTAACCAGCCAATCAATCACCGCCTTAACCGGGACTTCATAATCGCCGCGTATAGGAAACTTATATTCCGCTTCGCCCTGCCCCGGCCCATCGAAACAGAGGGTGGCCATACCGCGTGCCAGGAAGATGGATTCATAGGATTCCATCTCCTCTTTCGCTGAATCCAGTCCCATGGCCATGACCACAATCGGCGGACGCGCGACTCCTGTCGGCCGCCGCAAAATACCGGCAAGCTTGTCGCCATCGTAAGGGATTTCGACGCGCTCGCCCGGGGGCCGAAGATGCGGCAGGGCAAGTTGCCGGCACTCCACTGCCCTCATGTGCGCCGCGCGCATCTGATTCAAATCATTAACGAACATAAATTTAGCGAAGTGATAACAAACGCCAGCAGTCGTTAAATGTTGGCTTGCGCTCAAACGGTATCCGTGTTTCAACGCCTTGCGTCCGATTTCCTCGTGCATCGCCGCGCGCGCGGACCAGCTTGAACACCACTCGTCCCAATGGGTGATACCGGCGGTTACTTCCTGAAAATCAGCGAGTGGAACGCCATTCGATACAAACCGCGGCGCCCAGTGCGAAATGGCTGACTCTACCCGAGGGTCTTTAGCTGTACTTTTATTTTTCGTACCCGTTAAGGCCATATCTTTA
>DATGVQ010000190.1:0-3409 GCA_035300145.1 Acidiferrobacterales bacterium
TTAAAAGGCCTTTCCACCCAGGAAATGGCGCGACTGACCGGCAACAGCGAGAAAACCTTAAAACAGCACATCAGCACGATTTACGAGAAATGCGGTGTATCCAGCCGCACCGAGTTCTTTCATTTTATTTTTCCGACTTAAGTTCTTATTGAATAACGTAATGCGGCACGACGATGTGAAATATTGCGGCTGAGGCCCTTGTATTTCTCATTTTGCATTTGCTCTTCAATTCATTAATTTTTTTAATTAGCATAGGAATCGAGCAGCCTTACTTATTAATTAAACCAAAGTGAAAAAGAACGTGACATCTAAACAGGCGGAGCAAGAGCTGGGTATATTTAAAGAATCGCTGGCGCATTTGCCGGACATGGTCCTGATTGCTGAGGTATATTCGCCGAGCCCGCCTGGTCCGCGGATCATCTTTGCGAATGAAGCGGTGGTGAAACAAACCGGCCATAGCTTGCAGGAAATTGTCGGCGAGTCTCCACGCATGTTTCAGGGACCCAATACCGATCGCGCCGCTCTCGGCAGAATTCGCAATGCCTTGGAGAACTCTCAGCCTATTTATGAGGAATTGATAAATTATACCAAGGAGGGCAGGGAATATTGGCTCGGGCTTAATCTTATTCCTATCGTCGACTCCGCCGGCAAATCGCGTCATTACTTTTCTATTGGCCGCGACCTCAGCAAATCGAAACAAGACGAAGAAACCAGGCGTGAATTACAACAACGTTTGCTTCAGTCGCAAAAGATGGAAAGCATCGGTATATTGGCCGGCGGCGTGGCGCATGATTTTAATAATATTTTGACCGGCATTTTAGGCAGCGCCCAGCTTGCCAAGATGAGTTTTTCCAGCACGCATCCCGCTTACAATGATTTAGAGACCATCGTGCAGGCGACGCAGCGCGCGGCAAGCTTGACAAAAGGATTGCTCGCTTATGCCGCCAGCGGCAACGGCGCGTTGGAGGTTGTGAATCTAAATGAGATGGTCACCAACATCCTGGTGATTTTGCGTTCCCAGATGTCGAAATCCATTATTGTACGCAAGGCGCTGATGCCGGATGTTCCCGCGATCGAGGCCGATCCGGTACAAATGCAGCAAGTGATGATGAATTTATGTTTGAATGCGAGCGAGGCGATGGCCGATCAGGGCGGGATTCTATCCATTACCACGGATAAAGTTGTGTTGCAGGAGGCGCAATCTCAGCAATCGATGTGTTCTCCGCCGGCTCCCGGCGTTTATGCGGTGTTTGAAGTGGCGGATACCGGATGCGGCATGGACAATGAGGTCCAAAAGCATATCTTCGAGCCGTTTTATACCAGTAAAGCGCAAAGCAGGGGATTGGGGTTGGCCGCGGCACTTGGCATTGTTAAAAACCACCGGGGGGGAATTGAAGTCGTCAGTGAGCCCGGTCAAGGAAGCACTTTCCGGGTGTTTTTACCCGCCTCAACGAGAACCGCGGCACGCGGATTTATTAAGGAGGAAGAGCTTTCCCATGGCGCCCAGACGGTTCTGTTCGTGGATGATGAAGAGATGCTGCGTTCTTTATGCCGGCGTTCCCTGGAGCATCTTGGCTATCATGTAATTTTAGCGGCGGATGGAATTGAAGCGGTGCGCATTTATCGTGAGCGTTCACAGCAAATTGATTTGGTTATTTTAGATTTGTCTATGCCTCGGCAAAGCGGGGAAGACGCGTACCAAGAAATGCGCAATATTAAACCGGACATGAAGGTCTTGCTCTGTTGTGGTTATGATGAAACCATGGTTAACCGGAAAATCGCCGGCGAAAATCTCGTCGGCTTTCTGCCGAAACCGTTCGGCCTGGAAGTTCTGGCGCAGGCGGTTCACGCCGCTTTAAGGTAAAGCTTAAGGAAGCTCTGAATATTACTCCGAACACAAAATAGTTCCCTCTCCCGCCGGGAGAGGGTAGCGAGGAATCTATTAAGGCTCAAAAAAATCAAGATTCCTCACCGCCTAACGGCGGTTCGGAATGACAGTAATAAGCTCTACACCGTTTCAGTCCGCTTCCCAACTTTTCCGACTTTTGTCGGATAAAACTCAACCGCAATCCCTCTACAATGCCCCCTGTCAAAGGAGCCAGGGGATTTATGCTTTACGAGAGCCAGATTGGAAAGGGAGACCTGGAACTGGATCCTCTCATGTGCGTGTCTTATCTCGCAAGCAAGTCGTTGGATCTGGATGAAGTCCTGCCTGAGACGCTAGTTGCCATCGCCGAATTAATTCCCGCTGGATGTTTAACAATAGTTCAGTTGAGTGAGAATAATACATTCAGCATCCGCGCGAGTTGGATCAGCAAGAGCGGCAAGATTAGTTTCCTCAAGAGAAGAAGCCGATTCGCGGGGGCGTATTTATCGCGTCCGGTTTATGACGCGCAATTAAATCCGGCGCAGAGCCGCCGGGCGTTTCCCTATTTAATCAGCGCGGGACATCTGTCCGCGCTGCGCGTCCCGCTGGTGGTGAACCATGCCACCATCGGCCGTTTCGATATTATCCGGGAACGGGGGCAGATTTTCACGGAACGGGAACAGCGGCTTGCTGAAGCCTGCGGGAAAATATTAGGCCCGACCTTGCGCAATGGGATGGAATACGCGCGCATGGTTTGGTTAGCCGAGCACGATCCATTGACCGGCATAGGCAATCGCCGCCACTTCGATGCGGCATTGACGCGGGAGTTAACGCGTGCGCAAAGATACCGGCGCGATTTAACCTTGCTGTTGATCGATCTGGATGATTTCAAAGAAGCGAATACGAAATTGGGATTGTCAGGAGGCGATGAAATTCTGCGCCGGACCGCGCGCGTTTTAGTTAATGGCGCGCGTCAAGGCGTGGATATTTCTTGCCGTATTGGCGGCGATGAATTCGCTATGCTGCTACCGGAAATCAATGAATCCGCCGCGATGGAGTTAGCGCAGCGTCTGCTCAAAGAAGTGATTAAGGCAACTGCGCCTCTGTGGCCGATTCGGTTCTCGTACAGCATATCGGGTTATCCCCGGACAACTGCCGAGCATCTGCGCAAGATGGCGGATTCCCGGTTATTGGATGCAAAAACCCACAAACAACCAAGTCACGATGTAGTTCAATAGCGATATCGACGGTAAGGGGAAATAAATGGCGCGCATGTCTAGGCCAACCACAGGTTTTGGGAAAAATTCATCAGGTTTTTTAAAAAATTCATCCGGTCTTGTAAAAAATCCGTCACGTCGCAGGGACGCTCCATCTGGACCGGGCATGAAACGACCCCGTCAAATCCTCTTAATCGAAGACGAGGCGGTTGCCGGGCAGGTGTTATCGCAAGCCCTGCAGGGACTGGGCATTTCCTGCCGCTGGATCATGACGTTTGAGGAAGCGCAAAAGGCCTGGAAAGAAGCCGCGTACGACGCCGTCATC
>DATGVQ010000191.1:0-6526 GCA_035300145.1 Acidiferrobacterales bacterium
CCACCCTCTCCGCCATCTTCTAAATAAGGAGGAGCTTGCTCCTCCTTATTCCCATGGCAGCCCTTACTCACACCACCCATAAAGGAAGAATGACTGTCGGATATTTACGGTGGATAGTGCGCTACCTTGACAACCGCCGACCATGCGTGAATCATAGAAGTTGAGTCCGAAGAGTCAGGGACCGGGGATATTGGCTTTCCGCCGCTGCGCGTCTTGTGGAACTGGGCCGCAGAGGACCGTTCGTGTGATCTTGAGCTAAGCCGTTTGTTGAGGATTTGAATCCACCATACCCAATCAGAAGAAGATAAAAATGAAAAAGCTTTTAACCTTACTTTCGATTTTCACGTTATGCAATGTTTTTGGTTATGGCGCCACCATCGCCGCCGAACCCAACAAGATAAAGGTGGGCATCCTGCTTCCGCTCACGGGAACGTTTGCGGCAGTGGCTGAAACGCAGAAGGAAGGCGCATTGCTGGCGGTGGATGTCATCAACAAGAGAGGCGGGCTCAATATGCCCGGGGGCGGCGTAATGGTGGAAGATGTTATCGCCGATGACGAAGCCAAGCAGGATGTGGGCGTCCGGCGCTACCGTTACATGGTTTCCGAAGGGGTCAAAGGCGTGGGCGGTCAGACCTGGGCGCCGCTTGCCTACGCCATCAACGCCATGGTCAGCAAAGAGCCGATGCCCTATTTTCCCGTCTGCGTGATGGCCAAGGAGGCCTTCCAGAAGGGCAAGCTGGCCGATTCCACCTTCGCCACCGCATACAGCCCCTGGACGGTGGGCTACATGGCGGGCCAGGCGGCGGTCAAAACGCTGGGCAAGAAGCGTATTTTCTTTTTAGCCCGCGCCGATAGCTTCGGCTGGGACATCCGCGACGGTGTCTATTCTGCCGCCAAGGAATATGGCGCCGAGATTGTCGGCTACGACGAGCTTTCGTTGGGAACCAGCGACTACACGACCGTCTTGCAGAAAGTCCACGCGGCGAAGCCGGATGTTTTCATCTTCGCGCAATTTGCCGCCGATGCCGTTGCGCTCCTGAAGCAGGTCCACCAGATGGGGCTCAACAAGGAAATGACGATTTTCAACGCCTTCATCACCAACGTGGTGGCGAAAGGTCTGCCCCCCGAAGCTCGGGAGGGCGTCTACGCGATGCATTATTTTTACTATGACTTGAGCGGCTTCCCCGACAAGGAAGTGGCAAAGAGCGCCAAGGAGTTCACCGACCTGTATCGCGCCAAATACAACAAGCCGCCCGATGCCTATGCAGCCATCGCCTATATTGCATACATGGAGATGTTCAGGGGTTTCGAAACCGCCAAATCCTTTGATCCGCAAAAGGTGTCCGCAGCCCTGATGGCGAATAAAGGCCAATTCAATTCGGTCAAAGGACCTGCCAGATGGCGCGAGGACCACGCGGCCGAATACAAGCACGCCGCCTTCCTGGTGAAGGGGAAAGGTCCCAAGGAGCAGAAGCATGAGTGGGATCTTTTTACGGTCATGGGTTCCATGGGCGGCGAGTCTGTGATGCCGGCGCTGACGTCTCTCGGTTACTAACACCGGCCTTGCCCCGGCAAACCTCCCGTATCTCTGCCCCGGCGAGCATATTCCATTCACCGGGGCGGGGTCTAGAGGAGCGCCGGCCGTGAGCACGGAATTGCGCGCAGAAATCATCCAGGCCAAGGGAGTCACAAAACGTTTCGGCGCATTGGTCGCCGTTGACCGGGTTGATTATTCGCTGCGCGAACACGAATTTGCCGGCATCATCGGATCCAACGGGGCCGGGAAAACCACCTTCTTCAACCTGCTGACGGGGTATTACGCCCCCGACGCGGGAACCATCCTGCACAAAGGCGAAGATGTCACCCGCATGACGCCGCAGGAAAGGGTGGCGAGGGGGTTGATGCGCACTTTCCAGCTCACCTCCACCTTCGACAACCTAAGTGTGATCGACAACCTGGTGCTGGCTTTTTTCCGGGCGCACAGGAAATCGTCGTTGGTGCATCTGCTCCTCAACACCTGCAAGAGACACCGGAACGAAGACAAAATTGTCGCGATCCTGGAAACCTTCGATCTCCAGTATGTGCGCGACCGGCAGGTGAAGCATCTCAGCCTGGGTGAAAAGAGGCGCCTGGAGATCGCCATGGCGGTCCTGGCCGAGCCCGAGGTGTTACTGCTCGATGAACCGCTGGCGGGGCTGGCCGAATCCGAGATCAAGGGAATTCTGGAGGTGCTGGGCAGGCATGTCGGCAAGCAGACCATCCTGATCGTGGAACACAAGATTTCACACGTGAAAGACTTCCTGCAGCGACTCACCGTCATGCACGAGGGCCGGATCATCGCGGACGGCGGGTACGAGGAATGTCTGCGGCATCCCGAGGTGCGAAGAAGCTATTGGCAGATCGACGTGTCCGCGGACGGGAACGGGCATGCCTCCACATAGCGCGGCGAGTAACGACGAACTACTGACCGTCACCGGCCTGACCGTCTCGTACGGCGAGTCGAAAGTCCTGTTTGATATAGACCTGAGCGTACGACCGAGGCAGATCGTGGCCTGCGTGGGGCGCAACGGCGCCGGCAAGACGACACTCCTCAAGAGTATCGCCGGATTTCTGAAACCGCTCGCCGGATCCATCACTTCCGACCACACCAGTCTGGTCGGCCGGAAGTCCTACGATATCGCGAAGATGGGGATCAAGTACGTGCCGCAGGACAAGAAAGTGTTTTCCGATCTGACCGTCAGGGAAAACCTGGAGCTCGGCAGTTACGCTACCAAGGACTACAACTGGGATCGAGTCACCGACTATTTCCCGAAACTGAAACAGCTCATGGGCCGCAAGGCCGGCTATCTGAGCGGCGGCGAACGCCAGATGCTGATGATCGGCAGGGCCCTGTTGGGCAGCCCGAAAGTGCTGCTGATCGACGAGCCCACGGAGGGACTGGCTCCCAGCATCGTTGCGCACCTGAGAAGCGTTTTTGCCGAATTGAGCAAGAACGCGGCGCTCGTGATCGTGGAGCAGAACCTGCCTTTGGTTTGCGCGATATCCAGCAAGGTCTACGCCATAAAAGAGGGGCGCATCGTGGCCGAGCTTGCAGACCGGGAATCGATCAAGGCGGATGTTTGTGAACGCTACCTCTAGCGATTTAAGGGCGGAAGCATGGTGAAAGTGTTCCGATGGTGGTGGGGCATACTGCTGGCGTTTTCGCTGTTGGCAGTGTCGCGGGTATTTCTGCCCCTGCCGTTCATCAATGAGATCGTCATTTTCTCGATCTATACTTTGGGTTGCAGCTTCCTGCTGGGGCGCGTCGGGTTGATATCGTTCGGGCAGCCGGCTTACCTGGCGGTCGGCGCTTATGCAACCGCGTTTTATCTATTTTACTTCGGCACCAATCCTTATATCGGCATCCTGCTGGGCGTACTGGCGGGACTCGTCGTGTCTTTCATCGTCGGCCCTCTTTTCGTCCGATTGCGCAGCGACTATTTCGCGCTGGTGAATCTGGCGCTGGCGGTGATCGTGTTCTATTTGATGCAAAAGGTTCTGGCGGGCATCACCCATGGAGACAACGGGCTATGGATCCTGACCCGCATATCCTCCACGCCCGTGCTCGACCTGTCGAGACCCGACCAGTTCTTCATCTTTGCCCTCCTGGTTGCACTGGCTGTTTGGGCGTTCTACAAGTATCTCGACGACTCGATCTACGGCGCCTGCTGCCTGGCAACCAAGATCAACGAAGATAAGCTCAAATTTCTCGGCTACAGCAATTACAGCGTCCGGCTGCTCGCGTTCGTCATCGCCAATACGACCACCGCCCTGGCCGGCGCGATGTACGCGGTCTATCTGGGATTTGTGAGCCCGGAAATCACCAGCCCGGCGCGCGCCGCCGATCCGGTGATAGTCACGATACTCGGTGGGGTCGGTACGCTCTACGGGCCCATCGTCGGCGCGTTCGCTTACACCGGCATGAAAGACGTGATCAGCAAGCTTATCGGCAACTGGGAACTCTTCATCGGTTTCCTGCTGGTATTCATCATGCTCGCCGGGGAAAAGGGCATCTGGGGCACGCTGCAGCCCCTGCTGGAAAAGTTGCTGTTTCGGAAGAGGGTCACGACCGGAACGGCTGACAGCGAAGAGGCTCATCTTTAATGGACGCGCAACTGCTGATTTCCGGCGTCATCTTCGGGTTGAGCATCGGGGGCATCTTTTTCCTGATGGCGATCGGCCTGTCGCTATGCTTCGGCCTGATGCGCATCATCAGCCTCGACCAGCTGCTCTATTACTCGATCGGTGCGTACATCACCTATTCGTTCAGCCTTGCGACCGGCAGCGTGTGGCTCGGCGTGCTGGCAGGGTGTGTGGTTGCGGGCATCGTCGCGTTCGCCGTGGAGCGGTTGATTTTTCGGCGCATCTACGAACGGGAACTCACCTTCAGCATGATCACGTCCTTCGGGATCCTGATCGGCGGCATCGGCGTCATCAAATACTTCTGGGGGGTCGTTCCCCGTCCGGTCTCCGTTCCGACGATGACTCAGTTTGACATTGTCGGCACGGAAGTCCCGGTCTACCGCCTGATTGTCGTCGCCATCGCCTTTCTGGTTTATGCCGGCATCTGGCTGTTCCTGAACCGCACCATCATCGGCAAGGCGATCCGCGCCGGCATCGAGGACGTGGAGCACGTGGAAGGCCTGGGCATTAATGTGTCCCGGCTTTTCACCATCACCTTCATCATCGCCGGTACGCTGTCCGGGCTCGCGGGGGGCCTGCACGCGCCGCTGATCATGGTCGATCCGCAGATGGGACTCGAGGTGCTGGCATTCGTTTTCATGGTGGTCATCATCGGCGGGCTGGGGAGCATCAAAGGGACCTTGGTATCCGCCTTTATTGTCGGGCAGGTCGTCTCCCTGGGATCCATCCTCTACGCACCCTTGGCGCAGATGGCGCCATTCGCAATCATGCTGGTGATTCTCCTGATCAAGCCCACCGGGCTTTACGGCAGCGCACTGTTGAAACGATAGGTCACAGGAAATTCGAACCGCGCCGCCGTGCTGGACTTCCCCGGGTTCTGGTGCAGGCAGGGAAGTCGGGAGCGGCCCCCCTCTCCGCCGTTCATCAGACCGCTTGACAGCGGCCTCCAATTAAAAATAAGATCTCATCCAAGTTAATAAGAAAACGGGGTAAGTTGTTCATTTTTTTCAAATAGCGCGGTAGTGGGAGCGCAAGCACGACGCCATGCAAGAATGCAACACTGGTGGATTTTTCATGGCTGCAACAGGAGAGGTTGGTTGACTCTTAATTGGGAGTTAGCCAATGGATAACTGGAGTTATCTGTAACTAAAAATATGGCGACTAAGCAAGCGAAGGTCGGGCATTTGCCTTGGAAGGCAAAGACGGAACGGCAACGGCTAGGAGAAAATCTCCTATATTTGCGTCCGCGTGTCCAAGAGCCTTCTGAAACTCTACTGCCGGCAAAAAATGGCTGGATCTTTGCTTTGATCGGCCTGGGAATCGGGGCCGCATTGGGTTACCTCCAATTCCACTATCACTTATTAGCCATCTCCCTGTGGAATGGGTTCGCGCTTGAATTAGCGATCCCGGCGTTATTAGGCGGCGGCTTAGGCATTTTGTTTGCCTGGTCCAAGGCCCAGCGGCGTTTGACGCAAGCGCTCGTTACGTCTGAGGGATTCCGCCGCCGCCTTTTAAGCGTCGAGCGCAACCAGGCGCTGTGGATCAGTCTCTCCGCGGCTCTGCACGATGTGCGCAATCCTTTGCATAACGTCAACTTGTTGATCGAAACCCTGGGTACCCCCGGGAGCGATGTGCAGCAAGTGCAGGAGCAAGTTTTAGAGCAACTGGAGCGCATTCATGTGCGTATGCGCCATGTAATGAAACAGGTGTCGGAATTTTCCGGCGAAATTATGCGGCGGCCGGTGCGGCTAAGGGGGGTATTAGACGAAGTCGCGAGCATGATCCAGCCGATGGCGAAACAAGAGTTGGTATCATTTAAAATCCAATGCCCGTCGCAACTCAAAGTCATTGCCGATCCAAAATTTCTGGTACAGGCGATCGATCATCTGGTGCTGAATTCGCTGCACATACTTTCCAAGCAAGTCCACGATAAGCCGCGCCGGTTGTCGCTTTCGGTGGTCGCAGAAGAATCTTCGTTATATTTATTAATCGAAGACTCCGGTCCCGGGCTGCCGGAGTCGGTGCGGAATAAATTGTTTCAGCCGGTTACCGCCTCGCAACCCGCCGGGGGCATGGGGCTCGGCCTCGCCATCGCGCATGCGCTTGCCACCGCCGCCGGCGGTGAGCTGTATCTGGCGCATACCGGTGCGACCGGTACTCAATTTCATCTCCATCTGGACCGGGCATGAAACGACCCCGTCAGATCCTCTTAATCGAAGACGAGGCGGTTGCCGGGCAGGTGTTATCGCAAGCCCTGCAGGGACTGGGCATTTCCTGCCGCTGGATCATGACGTTTGAGGAAGCGCAAAAGGCCTGGAAAGAAGCCGCGTACGACGCCGTCATC
>DATGVQ010000192.1:0-40196 GCA_035300145.1 Acidiferrobacterales bacterium
AGCCGCGCGCTTCGATCAGGCGATCGCCTGCTACGAGCGCTGTCTGCTTCATAAGCCGGGCCATGCGCCAGCGCGCAGCCGTCTGGCGTCAGTGATGATCTCCCTGCACCGCTTCGACCAGGCGGAGAAGTTATTGAAAGAGCTTCTTAAAAACGGCGAATCTGACCCGGCGTTGTGCCATAACCTCGGGCTTGCGTTGTTTTACCAAGACCGCTGGCCTGAAGCGCGGCAGTGTTTTGCCGACGCCTTGGCGCATGGCCTAAAGACTGCCGCCAACTTCGCCTATTTGTCGCGCAGCCTGCACCATATGGGAATGGCCGCAGAGGCGCTGGAGGCGTGCCGAAGCTGGGTCGAGCTCGCCGACGACCCGGACAGCAAGGGCTATCTCGCACTTCTGGAGATGGACAACGGCAATATGGCGCAGGCGCGGGAGCTGGCGCTGGCGGTACTGGCGGAGAGGCCCGATCACATCGACGCCAACGTGGTCGCCGGCTCGTCGTCGGTCGAACGGCAGGAGATGCGACAGGCGCACGATCAATTTCTCACTGTCCTGCGACAACAAGCTAATCATGGACGCGCCTGGTTGGGGCTTGGCCTCGTCCATCTGTACGAACAGGAATACACGAACGCAATCGAGGCGCTGGAGAAGGCCGTGCGCTTAATGCCGGACAACCCGGGAACGATCGTCGCGCTCGCATGGGCGCGCCTGGCGGCGAAGGACGCGGTGGGGGCCGAGCAAACTTTTCACCGCGCTATTCGGGTGGAACGGAATTTTGCTGAATCTCACGGAGGACTGGCGGCTGCGCTCGCATTACAAAATAAAGTTGATCAGGCAAAAGAAGAAATCAAAATCGCCACCCGGCTGGACCCGGCTAATTTTGGCGGCGCGTTTGCCAAGACGGTATTACTAAAATTGGGAGGAAAGGATCGCTTGGCGACCGAGCTACTGGCCAAGCTGCTGCAACAAGCGCCGACGGAGGGCGCGCCGGCGCTCATTGAGCACATACTGACCTATATGAACAAAAAACCGCCGCCAGCAACCGGGAATGATTTAAAGAATTAATCCAATCAATGGCCGGTAAAGCGCAAGAATGCCCCTTCCAGCCGTTCATAAGCACTGCTTGGGATACGCGTCATGCGGCCTTGGATTTCCACCCATTGCTCCGGGCGGGTCTGTATTTCTTTATGGATCACCCAGATAACCTGCGCGCCCAGCGCCTCGGCCTGGGGATACAAACTGCAATAGGGGCGGGCGCGACAAAGACCTGATTCAAACCCTTTAAAGGTCGCCAGGATAATATAAGGTTGGGTAGGTTTAGCAAAAACTAAGGCGACGTCTTTAGAGACGGGGTAATCGACGGAGGTGGTGCGTTGCACAATAAATGATGGCCCGCACCCAAGGATAATAGTGAGCAACAGCGCTACCATGGCTAAACCTAAAGTGCGAAGCCGCATAATCTGTATAAACCGGTTGATTAAAGATAACTCGATTAAAGATAATTATAGTACTCGTCAACTCAACCTAGGGTATAAGTTATCCAAAGATTTTAGTGGTATTCTAGATAAACTCTAGAGAATTTAATATGAATCGGTCGGAATGGGAAATTTGCTACTTGACGCCAGGATTGGTTCGCGATTAGCTTGGTGTCCTTAAATTTGAGAGCATAGGCCTCCTGACTAACCGGATGATTACCATGAAAACCAACACTCCCCGACTTGATGTAGACGAGCTGCTGCATTTAGCTATCCACGCAAGCCAGCAAAACCGCCACGAAGACACCATGAATTATCTAAAACAAGCCCTCGAAATAGCGCCGGATAATGGCAAGGTTCATTATTTGCTGGGTGCGGAACACGCGGAAATCGGATTATACGATCGCGCTGTCGCGGATATGGAAAAGGCGGTGAAATTCGATCCGAGTTTAATGACCGCCCATTTCCAACTAGGCCTGCTACACATTACCTCAGGACGAGTCGATGAGGCAGCCAAGGCATGGAAACCACTGGATGCCTTTGGCGACAATAATCCGTTGTACTTGTTCAAAACCGGCATGCTGCACTTAGTGCGAGATGAATTCGATGAGTGCATTGCTAAATTAAGCAAAGGCATCACGTTAAACACGATGAATGAAGCCCTTAATAACGACATGCGGCGCATTATTGATGATGTCAAAGGGCGGAAAAAACAGGAGCCGGGTTCTGGAGCAAAAACCGATAGGCCAAAAAACGCCTCCACAAGTCATGTCTTACTTTCCGCTTATCGGAATAATAAAGAAGAAAAAGAATGACTGACGCGATATCAGAGTCTTTTTCTAGGCCGCCAATACCTGAAGATGAACTCCTTGTGAGATTAATCCGCTATGTCTCGCATTGATGGCTTAAGTCAGATCATGGAAGTTTTGCGCCGCCAGATGGCGGAGAATGCAAAAAAATTGGAGAAAGGCAAAACTACCCCATCAACCACATCCACCAACCCTAATCAAGTTAATAAGATCTCAGCGCAGGATCTACAGCAGCGAATCCGCGAGCGTTTGCGGCCTTTAGGCTCGACGAATGGATATAATCAGAAGGCAACTCGTATTTTTTTAGAATCGGTGCTGACTTGGGAATTTGGCGAGGACTTGATGCACGATCCTCGATTTACCGATTTGTTGAATGAAATTAACCAGACGATGGAGACTGACGCCGAATTAAAGATGCAGCTGCAAACCGTCATTCAACAATTACAAGAATGATACGTTTTACTCAATAACTCACATCAAATTGATTTAAGCTCTCGTAGGCCTGACGTATTAGCGTCAATGCCCGCGCATGGATTTGGGATACACGGCCGGTCGAAATTCCTAAAACCTGGCCTATATCTTTAAAATCCACATATTGATAATAATGGTACCGAATCACTAGCCTCTCTCGATCAGGGAGAGCATCCACAATGGGAAGTATTCGTTCTTGTAATAACTTCAATTCGTAACAATGGTATGGATCACCTGCTATTTTCTTGGTCTCATCCAAAAACATGCCGGAGTCCTCAAGCATATAACCCAATGCCAACCCGATTGCGACATCCACCATTTCATAAAATAAATCTCCTTTCGCATCACCCTTTACTTCTTTTTTAAGCGATGCGGCACGCTCTTGGCGCAGCCTCCTTACAAAGGCGCCTTGCTGCAATTTCTCGCTGATTTTCCCAATGCCGTTAAGCACTGCGCCGTGGATCCTATAGCCCGCGAAAGTTCTAAAAGAGGCGTTTCTTGAAGGATCGTATTTATCAATGGCCTCAAGCAAGCCTACAGTTGCATACTGCATATAATCGGAGAATTCAAGTTCACTGCCCGGCCGATGCGCATAGAGCTTCGCGGCAATGATGCGTGCGGTATCCAAATAATGCTCTATTAAGGCCAATCGAGCAGTTTTATCTTGCTCCTCAATGAATCGCCGCCAAAGCGTGGCTTCCTCTCCCACGGTCAGCGCTGCCTTTTTTATTCCACTCGATTCCATTGACCGGCATTAATTAAAGTTAGTGGAAACTGCTGATAAGAGACTTTACCACCAGATTCCAACCATCGATAAGCACGAACATCAGTACCTTGAGAGGCAGAGAAATCATCATCGGCGGCACCATGAGCATACCCATGGACATCAATATGCTTGACACAATCAGATCGATCAGCAGGAATGGAATAAAGATAATGAAGCCGATTTGAAAAGCAGATTTCAGCTCGCTCAGCATAAATGCCGGTATTAATTGGACATTGCTAATATCGTCCAAGGTTGCAGGCTGCTCGCTTTTCGAGACCTCTATCATTAACGCCAAGTCCTGCTCGCGGGTTTGCCGTACCATAAATTCGCGTAATGGCGTCATACCCTGCTTTAATGCTTTTTCCGTGCTGACGCGTCCTTGCATGTAGGGCTGGAATGCCTTGTCATTTACCTCTTTAAGTACCGGCATCATGGTAAAAAGCGTCAAAAATAGAGCAAGGCTGATTAAAACGGTGTTGGGCGGCGTTTCCTGCATACCGAAGGCATGCCTAAGCATGGAAAGCACGATGATAATTCGGGTAAATGATGTCATGACGATAAGTAGCGCCGGCGCCAGGCTTAAAACCGTAAGCCCCAGCAAAATTTTTATTGCGGTCGCAACTTCGGTGCGGTTACCTGCCTGACTCCAATTAATCTCTATGCCCGGCAGACTGATGTCCGCCGCATAGGCATTGGTGCTGCAGTAAAATAGAGCCGCGATAACCGGCCAAGCAATACTTTTGTAAGATTCCTGCACTGACAAAATTAATTCGCGCTTTCTAATTTATTCTGGTCACTGCTAATCGAATCAACAAGCAAAAGCTTTTCTCCATGCTGGCTTAGCATGTATGTTTTGCCATCGATTTCGACTAAAAAAAGTATAGTCCTCGGCGTTAAGCGCTTACTCTCAAGCAGGCGAATCCGCCGACGGATCCCATTCTTACCCATCTCGATGCCGGTGATATATCTTTTGAGCAGATAAACCGTTCCCGCGGCTAATAAAACAACAACGATGAATATGCCCACTAATCGAGTTATTTGACTCGAGGAGATGTCACTCCCTTTTTTGAACGGTATTTCCTGATTATTGGTACTTATTTTTTTATTAGAGGGAGGCGCTGAATACACGTTCTGTCCTGAAGCTAGAAGCACAGCCATGGACATGATTATTGCTATTCTTTTTAGCTCATGAAGTCCGCAGAATTTCATTAATACGCACTCCGAAATTATCATCGACGACAATCAAACTGCCGCGCGCAATAAGCTTGCCATCGAGAAAGACATCTACCGGTTCGGCCGTGGCCTTATCCAGCGTTAATACGGAGTTTTCCTTCAGGCTCATCAATTCTTTAACTGTCAATTGGCACTTCCCCATCGACACAGAGAGCCGCACTTTTAAACTTTGAATCAACTCCAGATTATTGCCGAATAGGCTCTTGCCCTGTTCAATAGGGTCCTCCAATTCCTCCAATTTAATCCTTTGCACCGATTTAGGAGAGGTATTTTTAAGATGATCAGCCATAAAAAAATCCTATTTTGAATGATTAGTTAACTGGATAGCTTTGTTGCCTTTGTAAGCGCCGGGGAATCCTGCGCAGATTTCTTTTTCTTTATTTTCTTTAAGACACATATGCAAAGGTTGGCCGATCTTCTTCTCGAGCCGAATGACATCACCAACGGATATGCTTTGTATTACTGCCAATTCTAATTCCGCTTCGCCGAGCCAAACATCAAGTTCGGCAGTTTGTGATGCCAATGCTTCGACGACGGAAATAAGATTCCCAGTTGATTCTTGTGTCGCCACTAATTTCCCCAGTGTCTTGGCGGTTAATTCCGGACTCAGCAACAGACAGAACTTTCCCCCGCCAAAACCAAGATCTATCAGTACCGCACCTGATCCCCAATTCCACGTTTCCTCCGGCGGTCCCTGATGAATAATATCGGCCTGCCCTTGTTTTCCAAGAAGCCCGTTAAGTACCGGTTCAGCAAGATCAAATAAGGCCTTATTCACCAGTTCGCTCAGCAGAGGAGGAGCGGACTCTTCAGTTAAAGCGGAACGATCACCACTTAACGCAGCGCTCAACAGATTGAGCGATTGAAAAGGCAGATAAATTCCAATCCAGCATTCAGGGGATGCGGAAACACGCCACCAGTTACCTTTTCCCGAACCCATGCTTTCTTTCGCCTTATCAGCCGCGGTTGTGGCAACATTCATCTCGCTGTCTATCAACCACTTTTCCGTCCAGCCCGCCAGTATTTCCTGTACGCGGGCATTAATAAACGCGAATTCGGTTTTATTGATCAGTTTGAACGGCCGCACGCGCATTAAGCCTTCCTAAGATCGAGCAACTGCTGGATCATTTCATTAGCAACGCTGATGATTTGCGAGTTTCCCTGGTAACCGCGTTGAATAATAATCATGTCGGTAAACTCCTGCGTAAGTTGCACGTTGGAAAGCTCAATACTATTTGGCACCAGCTTGCCCATGACATCCTCTCCCGGATGCGCGAGACGGGGTTCCTGGGTGGTGTTGTTGACAAATAAATTGCCGCCGGTTTGCTGTAATCCTTGCAGGTCATTAAACCACGCCAGCGCGAGTCGCCCCACCTTATTAGATTGGCCATTAGAGTAAGTAGCGACTAAATTCCCATCTGCGTCAAAAGTGGTCTTAGTCAGAGAACCGGCTGCATAGCCGTTTTGCGACGCCATCTTCAGCGTGGAGGAGGTGGTACTGGTCCCGCCGGAAAACGCGGTCGCGCCGGAAAAGCTGCCGGGATCGCCGAAATTGAAGCTGACGGTGGTCGCGAGCGCGCCTTTCGGCGCGTAGCTGAAGGTAAGCTTATTGAAATTAGTTTCGGGCGAACCATCGCCACCAAAACGGACCTCGCCCTTAGTTAATAATGCAGCGTTGGTCTCGTCCGTTACGTCAACCAACCAGCTGCCCGGCGTGCCGGTGCTGTTATTAGTAGTGGGGGTGCTGTTATTGGTAAACGTTATGGTTAAGGTATGGGAGGCCCCGGAAGAGTCGTAAACAACCAGACCAGTAATCTGGTGGGAGGGAGCGCCGGTGGAGAGATTGCCCACAAACTTAACCTCAGTGGTCGCCAGGGCTGGACTCGTCCTAAATCCACTGATGTTTATATCCTGCAGATTACCTGCATTAGCTGACCCCGCTATACCCCCTCCACCGGAGTAAATACCCGAACTCGCACTGCCGGTTGCGCTACTCGCTAACCCCGCTACACGCGCTTTGTCGGAGCGCGCGACTAAAAAGCCATTTTCGTCGAATGTAAACTGGCCGACCCGGCTATAAGATATTTGTCCATCTTTACGCAGGATAAAAAACCCATTTCCATCGATGGCGACATCGGTATCGTTGCCGGTGTTACTGAACTGGCCGGGAGCAAAGTTTAAGCTCGTGTTACCCGGGTTAACACCTGTCCCTACCTGTAATGCCGACGCGTTATTCCCTTCCATGCTGTACTGATAGTAGAGATCCTGAAATTGCAATTGAGAGCTTTTAAATCCGGGCGTGTTCAGGTTAGCCACATTGTTGCTGATGACATCGAGGCCTTTAGAAAAGCCCAACATCCCGCTCAAAGAAGTATAAATAGATTCGAACATTGGCGGCTCCTTTTTTATCTACTTTTATCTACTGGCCAGGATTACTGGTAACAGGGTTACTGGTGACGGGGTTTCTAACCAGAGTTATCTGTGATAAGGTCACATCCGTTAAAAACTCTCCGCTATCCGTTTTTACCGTGAGCACCGGTGAACCGGAGGGGAAGTTAACGGTGGTCACCTCGCCGACCGTCGATCCGGATGTTGTATGCACTTCCACGGTTTTGCCTATCAAACCGACGGACTGGCCGGCTGATTGTATGGTTAATAAGGAATCGAGACGATCGTTTAACTCCTTCGTCTGTTCAAGCGTGGTGAATTGCGCCATTTGTGCGATAAACGCCTGGTTATCCAATGGCTTAAGTGGGTCCTGGAACTGAAGCTGGGTCAGCATGATTTTTAAAAAATCTTCTTGCCCAATGCTAGCCGGTTGTTGCAGGCTTAGTGCTTGATTTCCTGTTACTGTACCGATACTTTCGACCGCCATAACGACCTCCTAGTAAACGTAATTAATATGCAGCTGCTGGTCTTCTATGTCTGTGACGCCCTGCTCCTGTTGATCTGCCTTATCCCAAACCATGTTTCCATTAACAACCAAACTTGCCAACTCCATCCCTAAACTCGCCAGTTCCCGCCGCAGGGCAGTGAGAATCTCGCCGCCACGGTTTGTGGCGATGCGGAAATCGCGGATCCAAACGCGCATGCCCTTTGCGCTGTTGATGACACGCAAAAACTGCGGCTGCCATTGCGTAAACTCCGGGCTTAACCAATTTACCGGAGACATAGCCGCCTTAACGTCCGGCTCGGCAATGCAGGCTCGATATTCTGATGGTGACATAGACCAGGATACGCCAACAAAATTATTAGCGAGCAACCTTGGCGCCTGCGTCATCATCCGGCCGTTTACAAGCGCGAACCGATAACTAGTGTGTCCGGTGAGTAAGGTGCTGTGGCCGGATTTAATCGAGCTGGAAGGCGCTGGAGGCGCTAATTTCTGATCATAACCAATCTCCGGGTTTAGAGGTTCGAGCTCCGTTGGTTGTTGGACATTTTTATTCTCCTGGGGGCCGGTATAACGATGCAGGTGTTCCTGCCACTGCGCCTTCTCCCATTCCCGTAACCAAGCTAGACGGTCTAGCAACGCGGTCACTTTGGCGGATGGTGATTCAATCGCCTCTATCTCCACTTTGCTTGTCGAAATAGCACTCATGTTTTGTTATTACGCCTCCGCATAAGCCAAGCCTCATCCGCTTCTATAATAGCGGCACGCTCTTGTTGCATTCGATAGGTCTTCTTTTTTCCACGCCTATGATTCTCCAAGCCTTTCGTCGACTGCTTTAAACTACGCAATTGCGCAACAATCTGTTCATGTACACGCTCGGCTTGCTCTAATTCCTTCTGTTTCGCCGCCAATAGTTGGTGCTGATGATCTAAAAAAGTTTTGGTAACCTCGTATTTATCACACATAATCAAAGAGTTACGTGTCTGGGAATCGCGAATCTCCTGCTCTAATTTTGCAATCTTCATGCGCAACCCTTTCGATTCTGCAATATATTTTTCCACCACTCCTCTGGCCTGCGCAGCTTCTATTTTTAACGTATTTATATCCCAATTATTCTTTTTAATAATGGGATCGAGCGCATATTGAAAAGGTTTACTGGAGTTTGTCACTTAGCTGCTCATCCTCAACACCGATTGTAATTTAAGCATCGCCTGCGGCCTCGACGTGGATTCAGCCATTCCCTGGCGCAGGAATTTATCCATTTCCGGCATCAACTTAATGGCGGCATCCAGATTTGGATTGGTACCGGCACGATACGCACCGATTTCCACCATGTCTTTTGATTTCACATAGGTGCTGAGGCAGGTAATCGCTTTCTGCACCAATCGCAGCTCCGTATCCTCCACTAAATCCGGCAATAGACGGCTGGTGCTATTTAATATATCGATCGCCGGGTAATGTCCCTGACTTGCTAAATCGCGCGACAAAATAATATGGCCGTCTAATATGGCGCGAATACTGTCGGAGATGGGATCGTTAATATCATCTCCTTCCACCAGCACCGTATAAAACGCGGTAATAGAACCGCCCGAGTTCGAAGTGCCCCCGCGTTCCAATAATTTAGACAGCGCGGCGAATACTGAAGGGGTGTAACCGCGCGATGTCGGCGGTTCGCCGATCGATAATCCGATCTCCCTTTGCGCCATGGCAAAGCGTGTAACAGAATCCATGGTAAGCACCACATCTTGACCTTGATCTCGGAAATATTCGGCGATGGCAGTGGCTGTCAAAGCGGCATGGGAGCGCGCCAAAGCGGGCTGATCTGAGGTGGCGACCACGATCACGGATCTTTTTAAACCTTCGTGTCCCAGATTTTCTTCAATGAAATCACGTACTTCGCGGCCGCGCTCGCCGACAAGCGCGATTACATTGACGTCGGCATTCATATTGCGCGCGATCATGCCTAATAATGTGCTTTTGCCGACACCGCTGCCTGAGAAAATGCCCACGCGCTGACCGCGTCCTAACGTCAATAAGCTATCGATGGACCGTACGCTGGTCTCCAACACTTCGGTAATGCGGGTGCGCGCCAATGGATTAAGCGGCTCGGGATAGAGCGGATAATATGTTTCTAACAAAGGCAATGGCTTGCCGTCCAAGGGCCGACAAAAAGCATCTACTACCCTTCCCAGTAACGCTTCCCCGACTGGAACTTGGCCAGAGCGGCCGGTCGCGATGACTTCGTTGCCGAGACTGATTCCACGCAACTCGCCATAAGGCATTAACAATATTTTGCTGTCTTTGAGTCCAACGACCTCCGCCACAATTGGTGCGATTTGCGGGCGCGAATAGATTTCGCAAAGTTCACCTAAAAAAACATCCGGCCCGATTGATTCCACCACCAAGCCAAAAAATTGCGAAACCTTGCCGGTGCGGCGGATGAATTCACTTTTTCTTACTGCGGAAAGATAGTGTTTCATTGAAATTTACGCACTCACTTCAGTCGTTGTCCTGGCGCTTAGCAACGTATCGCGCAACTGTTGCATCTGCACCTCGAGACGCCCATCGAGGTTCCCCCCGGCGGTTTCGAGCAAGCATCCTCCCAATTGCACACGATCGTCAGCGACTAATTCGACTTTTCCATCCTCAATACCCGTCAATAGCCCGGCCCTGTTCTGGTCTAAAACCGCAAAATCTTTAGGTGAGACTCTGATCACGAGACGTTCCCGGTTTTTGGCATGACTGATAACCTCACGTACAATAGCAGTAACACCCTCGCCTTCAACGATCGTTTTCCCCAGAATCTTGGTAACTGCCGCAAATACGATTTCCAGTACGGTGTCTTCCAATCCGGCAATGTCCTCCTTAAGCGCTTCCGCAGTGGAATTAATTAACGCCTGCAGTGCGGCTAACCGTTCCGAATATTCGCCTTCGCTCGCTGCGGTACCGGCACTATAGCCCTCCGCATATCCCAGCTCCGCCGCTTTTTGTTTTTCCGCCTCTATTTCCTTTTGGCGCAATAGTTCACGCTCTTGCTCTTTCATATCGTAGGCCAAAGGATAAGTCTTTTCCGTATAATTAACTTCATGCAGGTTGTCTTCGATTCCTTCCTCCACCGAAGGATTTTTAGATTTATCCTGATCTAATCCGGCATGAGGCATAAATGGCGCGGAATCCAGCGTAGTCTCCGGCGCTTGTGCAGCGGGCTCACCTCTTTTTAATTTAGTCGAAAGCAGCACCGGTTCCTTCAGTACCCGGGCAGAACGAATCAGCGTATCCATATCGCCCTCCAGCCGGAAGGTTTTTCAACCGCAGGATGTTTTTCCATGGCTTGTAATATGCTTTCAAACGAAACATAACCATTCCCATTAACCGATTTCGACTTTCTCTTTTTAATTTCGTCGGCAAGAACTTCGATCATGGCTTCCCTTGCTTTTGGCTTAATTTTTTGATGCACATACTTTACAGCACGTAAAATCTCAGCGCGCCGCTCAATGCTTAATCCATCACAAAAACCTTTGGTCCACGGCCAATGCTTGAATCCGAGCACGCTTGCAATCAGCCAATCCGGCTCGATGGATAAGATTTGCACGACCTCTTTAGCTCCCGCTGCATCAATTACAACAATATGGGAAGCGAGCGTGTCGTTGGCTTGTGGGTGAGATCCGTTCGTATGAGATCCGTTAATAGCGGAGGAAGAAAAATTACTACTCACTTCCTCCCTCTCGTCAAGCTGGTTTAAAATCGCCAATATTTTCTGCCTTTCTTGCATAGAAAGATTGCTCAGCAACCATTGTCTATCGCTGTCTGCCAGCTCTAAAAATCGTAGTGCTGCACGTTTATAACCATCCATAATCACTTCTTTCCACCGTCAAGCGCCTTGTTTTCCAATCCAACCCACTGCTTAATTTGCGAAAGAATCTCTTCTCTTTCTTTGGGAGTAAGGTTTCTCTTTGTATTATTTTTATTTCGTTGATTTAGAAGCGTAATAAACACCACGATAAAGCCGATTCCTACAATTAACCCCACTATCCAAAAAGAGTTTCTCAGTCTGCCGGCCCAGGGATTCTGTTTTTCATTAATAGTTTTATCAATAGTTTTATCGGCATCAAATGGCGCATCGTGATCGGCTGAATATTTCTGTATCCCACCGTCTTTTTGCTGAATAAACTGTTCTACCGAATGCAAGGCAATAGCATCGCCTCTGTTCGCATTGAGACCGACTGTCATACCAATCACTTCGCGAAGCTTCCTAAGTTTTTCTTCATCCAAATTCTGCGGAATGAGTACACCAACACTCAATCTGCGTATGCTGCCGGGCGTAGATACCACTTGTTCCACCTTCCGGCTTAACTGGTATTCCACTTCCGTGACCGTATTAACGGTTTTATTAACGGCATAGGGAGAATCGGTTTCGCTGGTCTGGACAGTCCGGGGCGCACTAAAGCCTTGCACGGATTGCTTTCTTCTTGCCACTACACCGGTCGCTTCTCCATCTCGAGTGGATAATGGAATCACATCTTCCAAGGTGCTTTTCACTTGATCGAGATTCAAGGTTACATCCACGCTGACAATGGCTTGCCCGGGTCCAAACGTACGATCAAGCACATCAATTACTTTCCGCGTTAAATAATTTTCTATTTCCTTCTTTGGCTCTAAGCGGCTATTCATCACGCCCTGGCCGGCATCTGCTTCGCTATTTCGCGTCAACGCCATGCCGCGTTGATCAAGTATCGTCACATGCTCAGCCTCCAACCCTGGAACAGCGGCCGCAACCAAACGCTGAATTCCCCCTATCTGCTCCGGACTAAGATGGGCATCTCCTTTCATCAGCAAACTCACTGAGGCTTTGGTGGGGGATTTAGTTTGTTTAAAGATGCTGCTTTCCGGCATAACCAAGTGCACGCGCGCGAACTTAACTTCATCAAACGCCATAATGGTTCTCGCAAGCTCCCCCTGTAATGCCCGCTGAAAATTAATTTTTTGCGCAAACTCAGTCATACCGAAATCGTTATGATCGAAAATTTCAAAACCAACGCCGCCACGCAATGGCACACCTTTGCCCATGAGTTTTAGCCGCATCTTATGCACCAAGTCCTCGTCCACCAGTATTTTGGTTCCGCCCTCGGCAAGTTTGTAAGAAACCTTTGCTCTTTCCAATTCGTTCACTATCGCCGCGGCATCCTGTGGGTCTAATTGCGCGAACAACACTTGATAGTTATCTTTCACCACCCAGTAAGCAAATAACGCAACCATTACTAAAATGGCTATCGAGCCGGCGACAAAGCCTACACGGGCTGTTTTATTTAAACCATTCCAAAACTCACGGGAACTTTCGAACATTCAGCCACCCTCAGATTTGCATGCGTATAATATCTTGATAAGCTTCCAGCAGATGGTTTCTCACTTGTAGCACGAGCTGAAAAGACAGTTTTGCCTTTTCAAGCGAGATCATGACCTGATGTAAATTGTCTACCTGACCCAGCGCCAGGCCTCGCAACTGCGAGTCGGAATCGATTAATTGTTGATTGACCTGGGTAAGCTGCTGCTCCAGCCACGGAGCAAAATTGCCCGGCGCCTCCGAACTAATAGAAGCTTCCGTAGAGGCTCCCGGAAAAATCTCTTGGCTAGGGGGAATAAATGCAATCGCTTCAATACTCATGATGTGCCCCCTATTTCTAACGCTTTAAGCGCCATGGTCTTGGCTGCATTTAATGCGCGCACATTTGCTTCGTACGCCCGCGTAGCGGTAATGAGGTTAACCATTTCCGAAACAGGATTAATGTCGGGGTAAGCGACGAAACCGTTTTCGTCCGCATCCGGATGATTAGGATCAAATACCATGCGCGGCGCCGTATCCATTTCACGAATAGCGGCTACCTCAACTCCACTTAAGTTGGCGGGGTCAACTAGTCCCGCCAATACTGTTTCAAAAGTGGGAGCCATTTTTGATGTGGCGATGACTCGCAAAGGTTTAAATATCTCGCCACTTGCCGTGCGATTAGTATTGGCGTTCGCTAAATTAACCGAGGTTACATCCAAGCGTAACCTTTCCAGGTTCATCCCTGAGCCGCTGATATCAAATGCCGCAAAATAGTTCATTAGCGCCTCCCCTCATTGATTGCCAAACTCATGATCGCCATATTCTTCGTCAACCCCTTAAGCAGCGCCTGGTAGTGCACCACGTTTTGCGCGAGCTTCGCCATCTCCATATCGAGCATTACGCGCGAATTACCCACCGATTGGGCTTGATCATCCTCCACTAAATACGGCTTGATATTTTCCAAGTCGCTGGTGAGTGAGGTTTCGCCACGCCGGTTCTTAACGGCTTCTATCGCCGAAGAAAGCTGGTCCTCAAAATTGACTCTTACCGGAACATATTCTGAATTGCTCCCATTGGCGATATTGTTAGCGATGGCTTGATGGCGCAATACCGATGCGTCCAATGCCAACGACACTAACTGAGTGGTCACCCCATTTAAATCCATCATCGCTAGTCCTCCTCTATCTCATTAAATAACATGCCGCCAAAAAATGAGGCGTGTTGCGCCGCCATCTCTTGTGCAAACTGTTGTGTAAGTAATCCACTCCACATTTCTACCCCCATTGTATTGGAATCGGAATGTGTGCCGAATATATTGCTGTTTTGCAGCAATACGTTAAAAAACATCGCGCTAAATTCCTTTGTCACTAGGTCGGAATTTTCCGGTGAAAATGCGGGCGTACCCATAGGAAGCGCTGCATAAGGGGCCGTCGTCAGCATGCTATTGGCTATGTCCATTTATTCCGCCTATTGAATTATTAGCTCGGCATGCAAAGCGCCGGCTCTTTTAATGCCTTGCAAAATCGTAATCACATCGCGCGTACTGGTTTTTATTTTATTCAACGCCGTGACTAAATCGGCTACGGTGGTCCCTGCCGGCAAAGATATACTGCCGCCCTCGTTTTCCTTGACGTCAATGCGGGTACTGGGGACCACTGCAGTACGTATACCCGGCCCCGTTTGCTGCACAAACGTTTGCTGCACAAACGTCGGTTGCGATACCAGATAATCCGTTACGATGGACACCTTTAAATCTCCATGGGAAACAGTCACCATCGAGATCCTGACATCTCCCCCTGAGACGACTGTGCCCGTGCGTTCGTTGACAATGACCTTCGCGCGCTGATCCGGTGTGATGGTGACGTTTTCTATCCGGCTTAAGAGCTCTACTAAATTATCGCGCTCGCTATCCGATACTTTCATCTCTACACGTTCGGCATCCATGGCCTTGGCCGTGTCTCTGCTGAATGAGGCGTTCAACGAAGTCGCGATCCGGCTGGCGGTGGTGAAATCCGGCTCAAACAGCAAAATTGTAATTACATTCGGTTCTTCGATGACGTAAGTGGAAGCGCCCAGCTCCACAATGGCGCCCGCCGGTACATTACCGGCAGTGGGATGGTTTTTTTGCACCACATTTCCATTCAGGTCATACTTAAAACCGCCAACGGAAACGGGGCCTTGCGCCAAGGCATGGATCTTGCGATCCGGCCCGTTCAGCGGCGTCATTAGCAGCGTTCCTCCCACCAGGCTGCGGGCGTCGCCGAGCGAAGAAACATTGACATCTAACTTATCTCCCGGCCGGGAAAAAGCCGGCAGGGTGGCCGTCACCATAACAGCGGCTACATTGCGGCTATTGATTTGATCGGTTGTGACAGTAACACCAAACTGCAGCAGCATATTTGCCACCGATTGCAGCGTGGCCCTGCTGCGAGATGAATCGCCGGTACCCGCAAGCCCGGTCACCAATCCATAGCCAATGAGGGAGTTGTCCCTGACGCCTTCGATGCGACCCAGGTCCTTCAGCCGGATACTTTCCAGATTTGCCGAAAGGCCGGCGTCCGGTGCACTTGCGAGCGCCACGATGACAACACCGATGAAATAGGCGGGCTTCATAGTATGCGTAACCAGCTCAGGAAACGGGAAATCAGGCCCGGGCGTTGTTTTTCGCCCAGGATGCCCTTGCCAATATAACTAAGGCGGGCGTCACCGACGCGGGTGGACAGCACGGTATTGTTCGACGCGATATCCTCCGGCCTGACCTTACCTTCAATGGAGATATGTTGTTTCTCATTATTAAATTCGATGAATTGATCTCCTTTTACTTGAAGATCGCCATTGGGCAACACCGACTGGACACTCACCGTAATTTGCGCCAGCAACTTGCCGGTACGTTGAATTTTGCCGCTACCTTTAAAATTTTCGGTTAAATCAACCGCATAGGCCTTGTCATAAGTAGGGGCACTGAGTTTCACTCCGCTTCCCCCTTCTTTATTTGCCGACGTGTCAGCACTGGCCGCGGCGCTGGCATTCTCCACAATGAGAACAGTCAAACTATCGCCAATGCGAAATGCCTTACGGTCGGCAACCATAGGCTGATAAGACTCTGGCTGAAACAAGCTGTCGGCCGAGGCATATCCTCCCGATAACAAGAGCCATGCAAGCACCGCCCACCGTTTAGTGGAATACATCGAATTACCGCTCATCAATCAGCACCATCCCCTCGCCCTGGACCTGCGCAAAATAAGTTTTTGCATTGTCATGCCTGGCGATTTGTACTCTTTGACCTATTTTCCCGTCTTGCAGCGCGATGCCTCGGGTTTCAAGCTCCACTTTCCCGGAAATGACCTTTACCCGCACGTTTTGCGCCCTTCTTACCGGCGGTATTTCTTCCACGTTCTCCCTTAGAAACACTGCGCCCGCCATAATCGGCCTTTTCAACCATGCTGAATGAAGATCGCTGCTCCCGACAAAAACAGCACTGGATATTCCGGCGATATCCCGCTGTTCGGCAGCAAAATCGCTAACCGTGAGAACATGCCGCACGGGCAGATCATTTTTTGCTATCCATACCGTTTTATACGCGCGAACTGCAAACCAAACCGGCATGCTCCGATAGTGTTCCCCGTCGATTGCAACATCCAACCACACACACATCCGCCTATTAAGCCGCTCTGCATCATTAATGCGCGGGACGACGGCAAGCGCGCCGGCGGCATGGTAAAGATCCTCTATTTTCCCAACCGGCGTCAACTCCACGCGCTCGAACTCAGGCGCCAGGCGCGCATATAAAAAATCATGCGCGGCAGCAATAATATTTTGCTTATCAAATTGCACCCCGCGGCTACGCACGGTTACTGATTTACTGCCTTGCCATCCTATCCGTCCACGTAGCTCCGGACGATGGCTTTCAATAAATTTTAAAATCTGCGCGCGTGACATGACTTCTGCGTAGCCCAAGCGTGGCGCTATCCCCAGCGGCATTTTTTCAAGCTCTGACTTAAGATCAGAATCCGCCATAACCGAGGCCACTTCTCCTAACGTATAACTCGTTGCCAATACGCTGGCTTGCGAATGCAGCTTCAACACAATCACCTCTTCATGTGCGCTTGCCGTCAAAAACAGCGAGGCGAAAACCAAGGTCAATGCTGAAATAAACCTTGTCATTAACGGCGCAAGTTATTGCTAATACTTAATAATTCATCCGATGCCTGCACGACCTTGGCATTTATTTCATAAGCGCGCTGAGCGACGATGAGATTGATCATTTCCTCCACCAGCTTGACATTGGACGCCTCCAAAAATCCCTGCGCGATGGTGCCGAGCCCGTTTTCGCCGGGAGTACTCGAGATTGCATCGCCCGACTTCTGGGTGGGGACATAGAGATTGTTACCCAACGGATTCAATCCGCCTGGATTCATAAAATTCGCGAGTTCCAATTGACCGATCTCTACCGGCTGGCTTTCAGTTGGAACCTTGGCAAATACATGTCCGTTTGCATCGATAGAGACGCTGGCGGCATCAGCAGGGACTTGAATCGACGGCGTCAATAAATTACCGTCGGACGTAGTCAACAAGCCATCGCGGTTCACTGCGAACGCGCCGCTGCGGGTATACCCGCGGCTGCCGTCCGGCAGGGTGACTTCGAAAAATCCTGGTCCACGAATGGCGAAATCCAGAGCGCCGCCGGTTTGCTTAATATCCCCAAACGTGAATACTTTTTCTGTGCTGGTTACCGCCGCACCGACTCCCAGCCTATGGATATTATCTGCGCTGCCGATCAGACCATTAGCTTTTGTCACATTGCGATACAGCAGATCTTCAAAATCAATGCGGTTTCTTTTGTAACCGTTGGTATTCACATTGGCGAGATTATTAGCCACCACATCGATATTAAGCTGTTGCGCATGCATCCCGCTGGCACCGATATAAAGTGAATTGAGCATGATCTTCTCCTGTTATAAATCGCCTATGACATTAATCGCCTTATCCATCATTTCATCGTAACTTTGAATGATGCGTTGGCTCGATTCGAAATGCCGCATGGTTTCAATCATGCGCACCATTTCATCCATCGGCACCACGTTAGACGCCTCCAAATAACCCTGGCGCACTCCCGCCTGCGGCATTTCTTGCATGCCGGCGGATGGGGTGGAGCTGTAGAAACCTCCACCGAGCTTTGATAAATCATCCACATTTGTAAACTTCACTACGCGCAGTTGTCCGACCATTTTGTCGCCTTCCCAAACCTTTCCATTTTGATCGATGACTGGCTGATCGCTGTTCAAGCGAATCTCACCGCCGTTGGCCGCAACCGGCGACCCATTGGCCGTCACCAGCCGGCCGCTCGCATCAACCTGAAAATTGCCTTGACGCGTATACACCGCTCCTTGCGCACTCGTCACCTCAAAAAAACCATCATCCTTTAGGGCGACGTCCAACGGATTACCGGTAAATTTGAGCATGCCGGGCGAATGATCAACAAAGGTTGATGATTGCGCCGGGCTTGCCGACATATAATCTCCCGCGCTAGCCTGATTTAACTGATCCAAAAAAGGGCGGATAATAGTCATGTCTTTCTTGAAACCGGCGGTCCCGCTGTTCGCAAGATTATTGCTGATATTATGCAGGTACTGAATATCATTCAGCATGCCGCTTTGAGCGGCCGATAACGCATTCATCATTTCTTTTCTCCTTTTAGTTTTTCTTCAATGGCGAACACATGCGCCAATAAAATCGCCACTAAGTGATACAACTCAGGTCCAATCTCCGCATCAAGCGGCAATCGATACAGCTTTTTTAACAGTTCCTCGTCCTTAACGACTTTCGGTCCTTTAACCGGATCGCGCCGGCGCAAAATTTCTTCCGCAAGCGGCCCACTGCCCTTGAGGATGACCTGCGGCAATCCATGCCCGATTTCATATTGCAGTCCGACGACTTTTTTTGGTTCACTCATTTAACCGTTCACATGAGCCGGCTCAGGCTGTCCTGGCTGATAATATGTTCGATTACCGCGCCTACTACCTCTCCCCGCTCGTTACCGTCGCGGGTTTCATAAATCAATTCGTCGACTTGCCAGCCGAATTCGATTAACGTATCGCGCAGTTGCGCAAAATAGCGCGAAGTGATTTCAGTTTTTTCCGGATCTTCGGTGGACACGCGTATGCGTAAATGATTGCCTGCTATTTTCGCCGTCACTTCGATGTGCCCTAAGCTATCGGTATGTAAGGAGAAAACCAATTGACGATGCCTGATTCCTTCCTTTACCTGGCTCTGGCGTTGTTCGAACACAGCGATATCGACTTCTATCAATCGATCTCCCAGGTGAATCGGCAATGTTCCCAATTGATGGGATACCACGCCGTCGGTTTGCGCATTTAATAACCAGCGTCCTAGATCGTAGGTGCCGGGCTGCATCGCCCCGGATGCGCTACCCTCACTAGAATAGCGATTAGCCACCTCCATCCCAGATTCACGGCCATCAGCGGCGCCTTCGGTTTTTGATTGCGTTATACTTTCTATGTATTTTTTCTCCGGAATATCGCCAATAGCCCACGCCAAGAGCTGGGACAATTTCTCAACCGTTTCCCTCGTAACAAATGTTTCTGACGAGAGCGCGGCGCCCTCCAGACGGGGCGCGGAAACAGCAACAGGAAACACGCCATGCTGAGAAGAGGAAAGCCAAGAATTAAAGATTGCCCGCAACAGTTCCGGCGCGATATTTAAGCCCAGTTTATTTAATGCCATACCAACCAGCGCGGTCGCATGAGGATCGGAAGAATTCTCCATCAACCGCAGCAGGGCTGCGTTATCTTCGACCGTAAGTCTTCCCGCATACCTCTCTAATACCTGCTGCATAAGCTGTTGCGATTTGCTTCCAGTCAGGCCAGGCTCCAATGCCACGGTTTTTGCCGGTGTTTGTTGCGGCTCTGTTGCTTTGTCACGGATACGCTGCAGCTCGACGCGCTCGCCGATGGCGATTACCTTTCCATGGATTAGCTCCTGTGTGCGCAGAGGCACCACGCTATCAACCACCTTCTCCTGGCCATCGAAATCAACCAGATAGCGATTCCCTTCGTAGTGGCGCATCACGCGTCCCTTGATAATCTGTCCGAGAGTAAGGTTATTGGTAAATTCCGATCCGCCCGGCAGGAAAAACTTCACCATTAATTCATTCAGGCTGGTGTGGAGGCCGCCTACGATATTTTCGATATTCATAGACTCACCATGCCGAAGGCTTTTAGGTTGACGCTATTTGGCACCTCGGATAAAGATAGCACCGACAGGTGCGGCATCACCCGTTCCGTCAGTTTGCGCAGGTGCCGGCGCAAGGTGGGTGAACAGAGCACTACCGGCATCAAATTATTGCCCATCATTTTTTCCACTTGCCCCGCCATCTTCATCAACACTTGTTCGGCGAATTTCGGATCGAGGACTAACGAGGCCTTTTCATCCGCCGCGCGCACGCCGTTCGATATGGCCTGTTCAATCGCGGGATCCAAGGTCAGGACAAACAGATCGCCCTCATTATTTGTCAACGATTGGCAAATCCCGGCGCTGAGCTTTTGCCGGACTAATTCGGTTAAGTGGTCCGGGTCTTTGTTGCGCGCGCCCTGATCCACCAAGACTTCCAGTATGGATTCGATGTTGCGAATCGAGACTTTTTCGCGCAGCAGGTTCTGCAGCACTTTCTGCACTTCACCTAGACTCAGCACGGTGGGAATTAATTCGTCGATCAAGCTCGCCTGGGTTTGCCGGATCCGGTTTACCAAACGCTCGGTCTCCGCGCGCGTAAGAAGATTAGCCGATTGCTGCCGGATAATCTCGCTGAGATGCGTCATCAAAATCGTCATCGGCTCAACCAGGGTATACCCCGCCGCCCGCGCGCCTTGGCGTCCTTCTTCCATGATCCAAACCGCCGGCAAGCCATAAGTGGGGTCTTTGGTTTCAATACCCTCCAGCCTTCTGCGCTCGCCGCCGGGATTGATCGCCAAAATCCGGTCGGACAGAATCTCGCCGTCCGCCACCTTGGCGCCGTACAAACGAATTTCGTAAGAATTCGGACTGAGTTTCTTGTTATCTTTGATACGTATTTTTGGAATTACAAACCCGGCTTCTAACGCATATTGCTTGCGGAAGGCGACGATTCTCTCCATGAATAAGCTGTCATCGCCGCCTACAAGCGGGATCAAATTTTGTCCGACCGCAATTTCTACAGCCTCCACCGCCAGCATGCCGTAAATATCTTCTTCGTCTGTCTTGGCCTTGGATTTTTCCCCGGAAGCGTCTTCGGTCCGGGATTTCTTCGCTTTATAGGCAAACCAAGCCAATGTGCCGACGATTGCTATTAACAGCATTACCGGCCAAACAGGAATGCCGGGCAAAAACATCAGTCCAAAAAGCGCTAAGAAAACCAAAATGAGAGTTTTTGGATAAGAAGTAATTTGTTTTGAGACCTCTTGGCTTAATTGCTTATCCGACGCGGCCCGCGTGACGATAATGCCGGTACCGGTGGAGATAATCAGGGCCGGCATCTGCGTTACGATGCCATCGCCTATCGTCAATAAGGTAAAAGTCTGGAGCGCATCGCCCCAGTTCATGCCCATTTGGGCAATACCGATAGTTAACCCGCCGATGATATTGATAAGCAGAATAATAATGCCGGCAATCGCATCTCCCTTTACAAACTTGCTCGCGCCGTCCATAGCGCCGTAGAAGCTGCCTTCTCTTTCAATCTGCTTACGGCGCTCGCGCGCCTCCTGCTCATCAATCAAACCCATATTCATATCGGCGTCGATACTCATCTGCTTGCCGGGCATGCTATCCAGGGTGAAACGCGCCGCGACCTCGGCCACCCGTTGCGCGCCGTTCGTGACGACGACATATTGAACAACGACTAAAATTAAGAATACGATTAAACCAACCACATAGCTTCCACCAACCATATGCGCGCCGACCGCGCCGATCACCTTACCGGCGTCGGCGTTCGTTAAAATCAATCGCGTCGCGGCGATATTCAGCGACAAACGAAACAAAGTGGCGATTAGCAATAGCGATGGGAAGGTGGAGAATTCCAGCGGCTTGGCCATGTAAAATGTCAACAGCAAAATCAGCAAGGCAAAACTGAAATTGGTAATCAGAAGAAGATCGAGCAATGGCGTCGGGATAGGGGTGAACAGCACGATCAGGATGCCGACCAGCGATAACGCCAGCACTAGATCGCCTTGATTTCCTAATGCCTTGCGCATGGCGGCAATCATGCCGGTGCTCCTTTATTAAGAGGCGCGTTACGCCGCCGATAAACCCAGGCGAGTAACCGGGCAATGGCGGCATAATGTAATTCTGGAATGGGACCATCTAGTGCCGCTTGTTTAAATAAACTACGCGCAAGCTCTTTGTTTTCGACAATAGGCACGCGGTGCCGGCGGGCAATGGCTTTCATTTGTTCAGCCAAGGCGTTGGCGCCCTTTGCGATAACCTGCGGCGCAAGCATCCGGTCGCGCTGATACAGCAACGCGACTGCCAAATGATGGGGATTGGTAATCAACACATCGGCGTCCGGCACGCGCTTCAGCGCCTTTCCGCGTTTGGCCGCCTCTCTTTGCAGCTCGCGCATGCGCGCGCGGATGTGCGGATCGCCTTCCCGCCGCTTGACCTCCTCTTTCAGTTCCCGCCGGCTCATCTTTAATTTATTGGAATAATCCCAGCGGGTATAGGCGAGATCCAAAATGACAATGACTAAAATCGCCAACGCTAATTTGAATATCAGTTCCGCGACATACTGCAATAGCACGACCGGATAACCATCCGGGTGCACATATATCAAACCCAACATGCGAGGCAGTAGATTGCCGATAGCAAAATAAAATACGGCGCCGAAGAAAATTAATTTGACGATATTTTTAAACGCCTCAAACAACAGCTTCAAAGAGAACAGCCGCTTCAAACCCATGACGGGGTTGATGCGCTGGAAGTCCGGCTTAAGCGGGAAGAAGGTGAAGATCGGCCCGGTCTGGATCATATTGGCGGCAACGGCAACAATCATCAGCAGGAGCAACAAAGGACTGAGGGCATAAAGCATCTGCGTGCTGATGGCCTTAAACCAGGCGAACAAATGAACGACCTCAAAGTCCATCAAATGGGCCTGATCAAAAATTAACTGATCCATTTTGATCTGCTGGACTATGATATTTTTGCCCCACAAGATCAGCACGGCTAAAAATCCCAGGATGACGAGAAATGAATTAAGCTCCAGGCTTTTAACAACCTGTCCGCGTTTCTTCGCCTCCTGCTGTTTAAAAGGAGTGGCGGGTTCGGTGCGATCTTGTTCCTGTTCCGCCATGACTAGCTCACCAGAATTTGCCAATAAATAAAAATGGATTCAAAAATCGTCGCTATCTTCGGCCCCATATAGTGCAGCGAAACCGCGGTCACCAACAAACCGACAAAAATCTTCAAGGGGATACTGACGATAAAGATATTTACCTGCGGCATGGTGCGCGCCATCACCGCAAGCCCAACATCCAGGAGCAGGATGCTAAACAGCGCAGGTGCGACGATGATCAACCCGTACACAAACATGGCGCCAAACTGGGAGATCACGACAGCGGGATCGATGTCCGTCAAACCTGCCCCCGGTGGAATATGCGCCAGAGAGAAGGCCAGTCCGCGAATCAACATGTGATGACCGTCAACCGCAAAAAACAGCATCACCGCCAATAGATTCAAAAATGTCCCCATTAAAGGCGCTTCGCTGCGCGTGGCCGGATCGATCAAAGTGGCGACACCAAACCCCATTTGCAGATCGATAATCTTGCCCCCCAATACAAATGCGCCGAATACGGTAAACAAACCAAAGGCAAATAATCCGCCGATGACAAGCTCGGATAACGCGGCGCGGATGAGATCTCCTAAAAGCAGCGGCTGCGCGACGGGCAAGATCTTGACTGACGCCGCGATCAACAAGGATAAGGCCATGATAAATAACACGCGGAAATGAGCGGGTGCTTGTAAACTGCTAAAGACCGGCGTGAACAAAAACACCGCGCCGACGCGGATCGAAATCAGCAGTATCGCAATCAACCATGTTATGTCTGCCTGGATCTGCATAGTCAAAAATACAAAGGAATGTTGGCAATCAAGGTGGAAGAGAACTGAATCAGCTTATTCAGCATCCACGGACCAAACGCAAATAGGGTGATGATGACGGCTAAGATTTTAGGAACAAAAGAGAGGGACATGTCCTGGATTTGCGTAACGACTTGGATAACGCTGATAATAAGCCCCACCAGCATACTCAAACCCAAAACCGGCGCGCTGATTAACATAGCCACCCATAACATTTCGGACGACAATGCCAATGCGAAATCGCTACCCATGCACGCTACCCCTCGAGCAAAAAAAATAGAAAATATATTTTTTTGCCCTAAACCAATATCCACATCTCTGGATAACTTATTGGGTGTTTCCTTTGGGCGGATCCATGCGTTTTTTATTCTTTTTGCAGTAGACCACGCGAAAGACAATTTTGTCAAACACAAAATAACATAAAATAAAGAATTGCTGTTTATCAATCGCTTATTTACAGCAATCAAAGAAACGCAATAAATAAAACTCGTAAGGCTTATTACTGAAAGAAATTTTCTTCCAGATCAGTTAACAGTAAATTTACTTACAGATTAATTTTTAAACGGGACCGAATCCGGAAATTTTTAATTAAGAGATCCTCGGTTGTTTCCGGGCAATATCATGACATGATTTCTATAAGGTCATGAAAGATAAAGGAAGATCAAAATTTTGAATACTCGTATTTATCAGTTTTTCATTCATTTCTAGTTAGAAACAATCTAACGCTCAATTAACAGTTACCCCGCTGTTAATGACAAAAATATAGCAGCGCCTCATTCAAAAAATTGAATCTCCTGCTTACGACTTTGGTCAAAGCCCGCCTTTATTATTGTTTTGGATCGGCACCCGCAACTTCATCAGCCGGCACGAGTTTGGGGGATGCGACTCCAGAGGAACACGAATTCATCCGGGTGATCACTGGGGACGATGTCTCGACCTTTCTCCGTTTCGTGTTATCGCCTTTCATTCGGCGCAATACGCTCACGCTATTGCGCCCTACGCGGGCTATTTCTAGACCCGAAATCTACAGAGATCCCCGCCCGTCGTAGCGCCTCGACTAACGGCTTGGGAATGGTGTCCTGACCAGGCTCTTTGGAGAGTACCTTTTGTAATGCAGCGTTGCCGCCGAAGGCACTGATCAGCCGCGCAACGGCATCATGTGTTAACCCCAACATGACTCGCTCAGAGACGAGAGGTTCTTTATCATCATAAAGTAGATCAGGTACCCCAAGTGCTTTATAGCTATTCCCCTTAACGGCATACACGACGCCGAAATTAGGTGATAACTTATCACTTTCTCGTGGGGGCTCGGTATCCAGTTGAGTAGGCACGAGTCCAGCAATGATGAAGTAACGGTTTCCACTCTGTGAAGAATCATCATAGCTTGCGAATAGCCAGTTCTGGCCGCGCCCATAGCGTAGCGCCCTAAGAGCGCCTTCAGGAGCAGGCTCAAACCGAATGATCCTCGGATCAAAATGGAGGCCCAGCAGTGGGTCTATCATTTTGACGACTGGATCGGCCGCCTGAACTGGCTGTCCTGCCCAATATAGCAAAACGATCCATAGACTAAGGACGATAGACTTGATAGGGCGCATTTTGCTTGCGATAGTTGGGGCCAGGGAACTCATCACGTTGTTTAAAGTCTGATACCCACTTTTCGCCGTTGTACATCTGCATATGTCCTGCCGGGTTAGCATCAGGTACGGGTTGGAATATCGCGACATCGCCTTTCTGTGGCGTGTAGCCTTTCATATCCAACTTGGTAAAATCAGCATCCTCAAGTATCGGACCATAATTCTTAGCGTATAGGGTGTGATCTAGCGTGGCACCACCCGCGTCGATCGCTTCGCGAACATAGGTGGCACAAAAGCCCCGTGAGGCGTCGGCCGCATGTTCATTGAGATACTTGACCGACTTATCAATATCTATGCTCGCCTCAGTAACATTCGTCTGTAAATCGTTCAAGACCATCGTACCGGGTTTCGGGGACGAAGGATTATTCATTAAATCAACCATTGCGTTCAGCATCGCATCTGCATTCGGATCCGGTTTGTACGGTGCCACGTTGACCGGATCAGGATCGGCGTCCGTCATCGAAGTGGACGCATCGGCGTACATCCTATTCGCCGCCGCCGCGGATTGATCATTGACGCTACCGGTGTTACCGGCGGCGGGTTGTGGCGCTTGTGCGAGTGATCTTGGTGCTTGCGCCAAGCGCGCCTGCCTCTCATCGTACACCGTCTGGTCGACAATACTGTTGCCGATGGCATTGCCAAAGCCGTCGGACGCAACCTTTGCCCAATTCATCTTGCCGTGGCCATCGATGGCGATGGTGACGGCTTGATTGACGGCGCTCTTGAGCATTTCTTGACCCACACTCTTGGCGAAGCTCGAGACAGTAACATCCGCGCCCCCTTTCGACTGGCCGCCGCCGATGGCGCCGCTGATGGGCGCGGTGATCGCGGCCACCGCCACACTTTGCCAGCTAAACTTCTGCTGTTGACCGGTAATGATGTTAATACCCTGGTTTATGACGTTATTCGCCATGCCGTTGACGACTTGCTGTCCCACGGTATTGGTGACGCCCAACTGGCCCGCCACGCCGCCGCCGCCGATGCCGGCGGTGACTCCCGCCATCAGGGCGGAACTTGCCACCGCCCCCCACGAGAATTTGTCTTGCACGCCAAGACCGATTCCCACCAATTGGCTCGCGATGCTGCCAACGGCGGCGCCGATCATGGCGGCGCCTAAACCCGCCATACCCATCGTACCGGCCAAGGCGGCGCTGCCGGCCGCCATCACGCCCATCCCTGCTGATGCGGCCGGAGCCAATACGGCAAGCGCCGCCCCCGCCGTAAGTACCGTCACCACTATCGCCACCACGATGATCACAATCATCGCCAAAGCACCACACCCGCCCCCATGCTGAGGAGGCGGTGGCGGCGGCGGATTGGGCAAAGTCGGCGTGGTGTCACCGATGATCTGGCCGGGGTTATACGGCTTATAAGTGCTGTAATCGTTGTGCAGGTTACTGATCTTGTTCGGGACCGTTAAGACCTTGCCGGGGGTAAGCCCACTGTTTGAACTGATGCCGTTGGCATCGGCGATGAGATACCAAAGCTTGCTATCGCCATAGACCGCAAGCGCGATGGATTGCAGGGTATCGCCATTGCCGACGGTGTAGCTGCTCGGCGTCATGCCCGGGTACTGGTCCGACACCGGCGTGTAGTTGAAGTCGAAGTCGGTGCTGTTTAAATCGCCGCTGGAACCAACGGGATTGCCGTTGGCATAGAAGTAGTACTGGATTTGGCCGTTTTGGGTCTTGCGCACCATTTGGCCTTGGCCGTTGACGATGAAGCTTCGGTTGTTGTTCACTTGAAACGTATCGACCACGCTCACCAGATTACCGTTGACGTCGTAGGTTTCGTTGGTGCTGCCCGGCGAAAAATAGGTGCTGGTTGCCTGGATGGCGCTTTCCTTGTAAGAATCGAACTTCAGGTAATTGTAGGTGTAGGTGTTGCTGTAGCTCACCGTGCCGTTGGCGTTAAAAGCGGTCAAGGTGTATTGGCTGGTGCTGCCGAGGGCGTTGGGCGAATACTGCAAACTGCTCGTGTGCGCATTGTTGCTATCGAAATTGTCTTGTTGGATGAGCACGCCATTGGCGTTGTATTGCATCTGCCGCCGCTCGCTCATAACGCCGGGACTGGAGTAGGCCACGTATTGCGTCACCCTCCCCGCATCATCATAGGTCCGCGCCGAGGTGAGGCTGCCCGCGCGGTTGGTGGTGATCAAGCGGTTGTCGGCGTCGTAGTTATAGCTGTCGTCGGTCAAGGTGCCGCTGATGTAAGACCGGGCGATACGGCGGTTGCCGTCGGCATCGTAGAAGAGCTGGATGCCTTGAGTGGTGCTGATCTGGATCTGCGCGCTGCTGCCGGTACCCGCTAAAACCCCTTGGCTTAAGACGATGCGGTTCATGGCATCGTAGACATACCAGTTATCGACCACCTTTAAGTTGCCGCTGTTGTCGTAGTAGTTCGACAGGGTCTCGCGGCGGTTGCCGACGGCGTCGTACTTATAGGTGAGCATGTAGCGAATATCCTGCACCTTGGTGCTACGCCCTAACGCGTCGTAGCCGATATGGGCGTCTTGATAGGTGGTCCAGGTACTGCCATCGAACACCCGGTAACGCTCGCGGGTGTGGTGGCCGGATGCGTCGTATTCGTAATAGGTTTCGCCATGAAGGGCATTGTCATTGATGGTCTTCAGCTGGCCGTTTTCGTAATAGCTGTCGCTTAAGCTTTGGCCTGGGATCTGGCCATGAGGGCCGCCCGTTTGGGTGAGAAGCTGGGCGGTGTTGTTATACGTGTACTGATAAGTCGCGCCCCCCAAGTCTTGATGGCCTATGAGCTTGCCGAAGTAGTCGTAGGTCCAGGTTTGGCTATCGCCGAGGGCGTTTACTTCACTTAGCTTGTGGTGCAGGGGGTCGTAGCTCATCAGGGTTTCTTGGCCCATGGGCAGCCTGGTTTTAATGACGTTGCCGAGGGTGTCGTAGAATGACACGGTGGTATTGCCCAAGGCATCGATGGCCTTGATGCGGTTGCCCGCCTGGTCATAGACGTATTGCGTCGCACCGATGGGGTGTTGTTCTTTGATGAGCCGGTCGTTGTGGTCGTAGGTGTAGTCCGTTTCATTGCCGTTGGCATCCAGGGCCAGGATCTTCCGGCCCAGGGTATCGTAAGCACTCTTCGCTATGCCGCCATCGGCATGGTATTCGGCGATCACTTGCCCGACGGCGTCGTAGCGGCTCGTGTTGATGTTGTTGTTTTCATCGGTGACGGCGAGGGTATGGCCCAAGGCGTCGTAATAGGTCAGCATGGTGGGGTTGCCCACCGTGTCTACGCCGTTTTGACCCCAGATGTCGGTTTGCGGTTTGATGACCTGGATCGCTTGATTGGCATAGTTGTAACGGTAGCTTGTCACCCAACCGCCGTTACGCGGATCGGTGACGGTCAATACATTGCCCCAGCGGTCGAGGGTTTGGGTCAATACGGGCGTGGTGGTGGTCAATACCGGGCTATTCGCCGCGAATTGCCAACTGCGGCCGGTCGTCGCGCTGCCGGTGACGGTAAAACTTCCACCCACACCGCTTGCACCGGCCAACGTGTAGGAGTAATTGCCATTGGCAAGGCTGCTTAAGTCGACACTGTATACGCCGCCGCCGATCGCCGCCGCGCTTAAGGTCGTGGCGCTCGTAAGATTGCCGCCTGTCACGGTGATGCCGGTCAAGCCCGTGGTCTTGCCTTCCAGGATTAAGCGGCCGGGTGATGCGCCGCTGCCGGGTTGGTCGAACACGGGAACCCAGGTGTTGTTGACTATCTTCCACACTTGCACGCGGGAGACGGATTGCAGTTGACTGTCGCTCGATCCGGCGGCCCAGCTAAAGCTCGCACCGGTTGGGCCGTCGACCGCACTGAGAATTTGGCTGCGGGAGAAGGTGCCGCCGGAGGCGACGTAGGTGACCGTAACCAGCACATTACCGTTGCCCCAGTTGGCAAGCGGGCTCCAGCTTAAGCTGATGGTGTTGCCGCCGGTCCAGTAACCGGGTGTCGTCGTACAGCCGGATTCGTCACACGTGGTGACGGCAGGCGTGTAGGCGGCGTCGGAATATGTCCCCACGCTCAATGACCGGCTGTCGACAAAGCTCGCGGCATTGAGGCTGCCGGTTTCATTCGCCCCGGTGACGACAAAGACGCCGTTGGCACTGGCGGAGGGGCTGGTTTCGCCCGGCCGCGTGTAGGTGAGCTGGTACTCGTATTGATCGGCGGCGAGACCGGCGACATTCACGACATAGCTATTGCCGCTCGTGGTAATGCCGTTGCCGGTGGAGACCGTGGTCCATATGCTGCTGCCCAAGGCGCGGTACTTGAGTACCGCGGTGGTGCCAAGGGTCGGCGCCTGGCTCCAGGTGAGGGTTGGGGTGACGCCGGCGTTGAAGGTTAAACTGCCGTCGATGTTATCGAGGGCGGTGTTGGTGGTGTAGCTGACCTGGACTTGGCGCGTGGCCCTGCCCAGGGTGTCGTAGTACGTTTCACTGCGCGCGATGCTGCTAGTGAGGCTTGCGACACTTTGCGGCGTGGCATAGGTGGTGTTGTCGGCGAAATTGAGGCCTTGGCTCACGATATCGGCGGTGTCTTGGCCTGCCAGATTATAGAAATGAACCTTGTTAACACCGTCTTTGTCGTTGGTCTTCCATAAATGGCCGCTGTTATCGTAGAGGTAGTACTGCTGCCAACCGTCGTTGAGGCCTTTTGTCACGATCTCGCCGAAGGCATTGTAGCGGGCTTGGGTATGGTCGTTATAAACGAGCGCGGCCGCGGTCTGCGCGCCCGTACTGGGAATGCCGGTAAGACTAAAGCCGCCGCCGTTGCTGTTGACGCCATTGAGCGTGTAGGTGTAGCTGCCATTGGCAAGGCTGCTTAAGTCGACACTGTATATGCCGCCGCCGATCGCCGCCGCGCTTAAGGTCGCGGCGCTCGTGAGATTGCCGCCTGTCACGGTGATGCCGGTCAAGCCGCTGGTATTGCCTTCCAGGATTAAGCGGTTGGGTGATGCGCCGCTGCCGCCTTGGTCGTAGATGGGAATCCAGGTGTTGTTGACCATCTTCCACACTTGCACGCGGGAGACGGATTGCAGTTGACTGTCGCTCGATCCGGCGGCCCAGCTAAAGCTTGCACCGGTCAATCCGTCGGCCGCGCTGAGAATTTGGCTGCGGGAGAAGGTGGCGCCGGAGGCGACGTAGGTGACTTGCACCTGCACGTTACCGCTGCCCCAGTTGGCAAGCGAGTTCCAGCTTAAGCCGATGGTGTTGCCGCCGCTCCAGGTACCGGGTGTCGTCGTACAGCCTATTTCGTCACACGTGGTCACACCCGGTGTGTAGGTGGCGTTGGACGATGCCCCCACGCTCAACGACCGGCTATCGACAAAGCTCACCGTTGTCGTGCTGCCCGCGGCAACCGTGCCGATCACGGCAAAGATGCCGCTGGTGCTGACATAGGCGCTGGCTTCGCCCGGCCGGATGTAGCTTAATTGGTACTCGTATTGACCGGCGGTGAGACTCGACACATTCACCACATAGGTGCTGCCGCTCGTGGTAATGCCGCTGCCAGTGGAGACCGTGGTCCAGGCGGTACTGCCGACGGCACGGTACTTGAGTACCGCGGTGGTGCCAAGGGTGGTGGGGTTCGCCCACGTGAGCGTCGGGTTAGTGCCGGCATTAAAGCTAATAACCACGGTTTGGGTGTGGATATCGCGCGTGCCGGTCTGTTGCCCCAGCCGGTCGTATTCGTACACGGCGGTGGCCTGTTGACTCGCGCCATCGGCATTGGTGAGAATTTGCCAGCGCTTTGCGACATGCCCTTGCGCATCGTAGCTGAAGTAGACGCCGCTGTGCTCCGCGTCGATCGCCTGGATAGCATGTCCATAATTATCAAAGAAACTATAGCTGGTCTGATCGGCGCCATCGGTCTTGGGCGCGATAAAGCCGCGCGGATCGGCCGCGGCGCTGTTAAAGTAGCGGGTGGTGGCGACGGTATTGCCATAAAGATCGTGCTGCGTGGTGGTAAGCGGCGTGAGGCTGGCCAGCGACCCGCCGGCTAAGGCCGGCACGCTCTGGCCGCCGCGCTTGATGTCGACCGTGCCGGTGATTTGCCCGGCGCTCGTGCCGCCGACACTCGTGAGGTCGATGGCGTTGCCGCTGCTGTCCTTGACGGTAAGGCGGTAGTCGTAGCTGCCATTGACGATATCGTCGTAGGCGGCGACGAACCAACCGCTGGCTATTTGCGCGGTCTTTTTGACGAGATAGGCGCCGGTGCTGCCGGCCGGGCGGTATTCGAGCGTGACGCTCGCGGCATTCGCCGGCAGGTTGGAGAACTCAAGCCGACGGCCGTTAAAATTGCCCGGGCGATCATACATCAATACATTGGTTCCATCGACGTTCTTCCACACCCGCACGCGCGTGACGCTTTCGATGGTTTGACCGGTCCAATTGAAGGCCGTGCCGCTCATGCCGGCGGCCGCGCTCAGCGTTTGTGTCTGCGTGCCCGTGCCTTTCACGCCGTTGATATCGTGTTCGGTGTAATCGACCGTGACGGTGACGTTGCCGTTGCCCCAATCCGCAAGCGGTTGCCAGTTTAAGGTCACGTTGCTGCTGGGGTCTACTCCCGCGGAGTATTCCGAAGCATAGCTACCCTCGACGCCTTGCGCGGAAACGGCAAGGTGCAGTTGGCTTTCCTGGATGGCGGGCCTACCTGCCACCGTCCCGCTGCCGCGCACTTCGAACGTGCCGCTTGCGCTCGAGGTGGTACCGACGGGCGTATAGCTATAGGTGCCGCGGGCGAGGTCACTCACATCGACGGCATAGAGGCCGTTGCCCAGGGCGGTGGCGGTACGGGTTGCCACCACATTGCCGCTCACATCTTTAATCGTGACGCCGGTCAAGCCCGCGGTCTTGCCGGTCAAGACCAGGCGCTCGGGTTGGACGGTGACACCATCGGTGGGTTCTTCGACATACCCCGCGACATTCACGCTGTTGGCGCTGCTTAGTCCGGTGATGGCGATGGTGCCGGCGCCGGTGGCGTAGGGGCTGGTCTCGCCCGCCCGCGTGTAGGTGAGCTTGTATTGATAGAGATCGCTGCTGGCATTGGCGAGGCTCACGAAGTAACGGCCGTTAATGTCCTGCGGGGTGGCCGTGGTCCAGTTGCTGGTACCGACAGCGGCGTACTGGAAGCCTACGCCGGCGCCGCCGGCGGCGGTTTTGTCGAATACAATGCCGGGGTTGCCGCTCCCAAGACCAGTGACAGACAGCACCGGCATCGCCGTCGAACCGCCCTTGTCGCTAAGCCGAGTCGGATCGGCGGTGGCGATAGTGCGTCCAAGAACGTCGTAATACATATAACTCGTGGCACCGGTTGGATCGGTGACGCGCGTCACGTTGCCCAAGGCGTCATACGCGGTGGTAGTGGTGAGATCACCGGTGACCTGGGTTAAGGTCGCGGTGCCGGCGTAGGCGGCCGCGGTGTATTGCACGCCGACCTTGGTTTCGGCGGTCTTTCTATTCAAGGCGTCGTAAGCGAACTTGGTGGTGCGGTCATAGCCAATCGTGCTCGTTGGCGCGCTCTGCGGGCTCGTGACCGTCGGCGTCCCATAGCTTAAAGTGGTCCAGCTGCCCGCGGCCAAAGCTTGCGCATATTCCGTCTGCTGTTTGAGATTACCTTCGGCATCGTATTGATAGGCGGTGAGGTAACCTTGCGCATTGACCTCCGCGAGTTTATGGCCGTTTTGATCGTAGTAATCGGTGGTGGTGGCCCAGGTATTGGTATTGCTGTTGAGTAATGCCGCCTGTTGCACGAGCTGGCCGAACCCGTTGTAGGTATTTTTGGTGGCGGGGCTTGCGAGTGCGTACTGATTGCCCGCGGGCGCCGTGGGATCGTAGGTATAGACCTGCGGTTGCAGGACTTGGGTGACGCGGTTTAAGACGTCATAGGTTGTGGTGAGCGTACGGTCTTGCCCCGAGGCCACAATCAGCGCGGCCATCTCGCTTAGCTTAAAGCCGGGGTTCGGGGTTTGCGCCTCTTTAGCGGTGAAGGCGGTCTCATTGAGCTTGGTGGCATAGCGCGTCAGGCTTAACTCATTGCCGAAAGCGTCGTAGGTATGGAGACTCACATAGCGCTCGGCGTCGATGTCATAAACCACCCGGCCTAAGGCATCGTAGACCTTATAGGTATAGTTCCCCGCGACATCGCGGCTGGCGAGGGCATTGCCCAGGGCGTCGTAGAAGGTCGCGCTTTGCGGGGCGACGCTTTGTTCGTGCCGCCCCAGGAAGCTCGCTTGCTGATCGGTGCCGGCGCTGTAGACGTTCGCTTGCGGGAATTGGGTGGCGACCTGTCTTCCCAAGGCATCGTAGACATACGTGGTCGTGCGGGCATCCGCCGTGCCATAGCCCTCGGTGCGGGACTTCACATTGCCCAAAGCATCGTATTGGATGAAGCTGGTGATCGCTTCCTGCGTGGTGATGGGGGTGACATTGCCACTGCTGTCTTGACTCAAGCGCGTCACCGCGACCACCGGCGTATGCTCCAATTTAAGCCTCCCTAAACTGTCATACTCATAAGTCCAAGTGTCGCCTTTCTTGTTGGTGAAGGACTTTTTATTGCCGAGCACGTCGTAGGTGTAGCTTTCGCTGTTACCCAACGCGTCGGTTGTGCTTAAAAGCCGGCCGGCGCCGTCATAGGTATGCCTTGTCACTTGATCGTGCGCGGCATCAAGCAGCGTGCTCAACGCATTCGCCACCGCGCTTGGCGTTAACGGCGTAGGCAGCGCGCTTAGATTTAAGGGATTGGCATAGGCGATCTCGGCAACGATATGCCCCGCCTTGCCATACCTTGTCTCTTTCACAAACCCCAAGGCATCGATCTGATACACCGGGCGATTAGCGCTGTCATAAACCGTGCGGGCGATACGGTCCTGCGCGCTGTTCGCCACGGCGGCGGCGGCGGTTTGGACGTCGCCCACAGCGGGCGGATTGGCGCTTAAGGTGACGGCATTGGCATAGGCGATGGTCTGGATGACATTGCCGTTATTGTCATACCGGCTTTCACGTACGTGGTTTTGGCCATCGAGGGTATAGACCAGCCGATTCAGGACGTCATACACCGATCGTGTGATTTCATCCTGGGCGCTTGGCGTTAATGCGCTGCGAATGGCGCTGACGGTCGTTGGGGTGGTGAGCGGAACGGTGGTGGCATAGGCCGTGGTTTTGACCACGTTGCCATCGGCATCATAGGTCTTTTCTTGCACGATACCTTGGCCGTTGCCGAGGCTATTCATGGTAAAGATCTGCCTGCCGTCTTGATCGAAGGCAATGCGGCGAATGCGATCGCGGGCGCCATCGGCGATGAGCGCGGCTTGGACGGTGCTTGCCGTTAACGGTGTCGCAAGGCCTGGTAAGCTTGTGAGGTTAATGGCATTGGCGAAGGCTTGGGTTTGGACGACACGGCCGTCGGCGTCATAGGTATTTTGCGTGACGCCGCCCAAGGCATCGATCGTATAGAGCAGTTCATTGCCGGCATCGTAAACATAACGCGTGCTATTGCCCGCCGCATCGGTCTTAGCGATGACATTGTTGTCGTTGTCATAGACGTAGTTAGTGGCAAGGTTGAGTCCATTGGGATCTTGGATCTGTTTGATCCTGCGGCCTAAGATGTCATAGACGTAGGCCGTGGTCTTCGCGATGCTGCTCCCCGCCCCTTCGGTCACCGTGAGGGTGCGGCCTTGCGCGTCGTAGGTGTAATCGGTTCTTAAATTAAGCCCATTGGGATTTTGCGCCGTGACTGGATCTCGGACGATGCTGACCGCATGTCCACCCTGGCCGTAGACGGTTTGGGTAACGACGCCATTTGGGTCGATCGTTATAATCGTTTGACCAAACGCATCGTAAAGGGTTTGCGTGGTTTGGTTTAAGCCAGTCGGATCAAGCGTACGGCTTAACTGCCGGTTTACCGCATCGTAGCTGTAGGCGGTGGTGATGCCGTTACGATCAACCGCGGTGAGCAGCCGATCGGCATGATCGAAGGTTTGGCTTTGTACCTTTCCCGTCGCGTCCAAAACGGTAATGAGATTACCATCGAGATCATACGCGTAAGTTGTCGTATTGCCGCGCCCGTCGGTGATCCTGACCTGCTCGCCTTCGCGGTCATGCACGGTGGTCGTGGTGATACCAAGGCTATCGGTCACGCTGAGGCTGCGGTTGGCGTCGTTATAGGTATAAGTGATGCTGTTGCCTAACGCATCGGTTTGGGTGAGGACCCGATTAAAGGCATCATAGGTTTGGCTGCGCGCGTTGTTTAAGGCATCAACCGTGGTGATGACCCGGCCTAGGCGGTCATAGTTGGTCTTGCTGACATTGCCGTTCGCATCCTGGGTTTGGATGATGCGCCCAAAGGCATCGTATTGGTTCGTACTTTGCGTGTTGAAACCATTCGGATCCCAGAGGGTCGCAAGCAACAATCCGCGGTGATCGTAGGTAAAGCGGTGGAGCAGGCTGACAATTGCGCTTTGTGGCGTAAGTTGGCTCACTTTATCGCCAAAGGCATTGTAGGTCGCGGTGGTGGCATGGCCCGCGGCATCGATGGCTTGTTGGATTTGCCCGCGATTGGTGTAGCGGGTTTGAGTGAGGCGGTCGCGGGTACTGTCGGCAAGGCCGGTTAAGAGCGTAGTGAGACTGCTGCTGACAAGCCCGCCGGTGAGACTTGCGAGCTGACTCGGACTTAAGCGGTTGGCATAACGGTGGCTGGCGGCGAGTTCACCAAACGCGTTGTAATCTTGTTCCGTCACCTCCCCCAGCGCATTGATCGAATGGGTCAACCGGCCTTGGCTGTCGTAATAGAATACGGTCTTGTTGCCGTTTTGATCGGAGGTCGCGATACGGTGACCGTCTTGGTCGTAGGTGTGCGTAAGCCCGTAGGTTGCCCAGAGGGCGTCGACCTGGGCTTGGGTGTAGCTTGGGCTTGCCAGCAGCGTGGCCAGCGCCTGACTCCCCTGCCCGGTCAGTTCGCCAGTTAACCGGCCTTGGCTGTCGTAGCGCGCCTGGAGCGTGCGGCTGTCGCTGGTATTCACGGCCTTGACGGTTTGGATCAGGTTGCCGACGACGTCATAGGTGTACTGAACGATCGTGCCTTCGGGATTGGTCTTGGAGGCCAGTTGATTTAAGGCCGTATAGGTTGCCGTCGTGACTTGGTCTTGGGCGGTGGACGCCGGCCGTAAGGTGTTGAGGGTGCCCGCGGCGCGATTGGCGGCGAGTGTGGGAGTCGCATAGCGCATGGTCTGGGTGACGTTGCCCGCCAGGTCGTAAACCGTTTCGGTCAAATAGCCTTCGGCATCGAGCTGCCCGATCACTTGGTTGCGGCTGTTATAGAAGATCCGCGTGATCTGATCGTTGCCGCTTGCCGCCGGACGTAAATCGGCCAGCGTACCCGCAGCGCGTGCAGTGGGGGGGGTGGCGGTGGCGTAGCGGGTGGTTTGCACGAGCCGCCCGGCGGCGTCGTAGCTGTTCTCGATGAGGTAACCCTCGCCGTCGAGGCTGGCGAGGAGCTTGCCGTCGGCGTCATAAAAGTTACGGCTGCTGCGGTCATCCGCGCTCCCGGCGAGCAAGCCGCGAACGGTGCTCACGGAGGGATTCGCGGGTAAGTTGGCGAGGGTTATCGCCGTGGCGTACTGAATCGTTTTAATGACCTGGCCGGCGCCGTCGTATCCCTCCTCGGTGACCGCGCCGTCGGCGGTAACGGTGAAGATCAGGCGATGGGCGTTGTCATACACCGCAGCGGTGATGCGGTCATCGCTGCTTAATGCCGGGCGCAGGCTCGCGAGCGTGGGGTTGGTGGGTTGGCCGTTGGCGTCGAGGAGGCTTGCGAGCTGGGTGGACGTTAACAGGTTGGCGTACTGCAGGGTCTCAATGGCTTGACCGGCGAGATCGTAGACCGTCTCGGTGAGCGCGGAGCTCGCGTCGATCGCGGCCACCGGATGGCCGGCGTCGTCGTAGAGCAGGTATTTGCGCACCCCCAATGGATCTTGGGTCATGCGCAGGCGGTGGTCGGCGTCGTAGGTAAAGGTGGTAGTGCCCAGTGCCACGCCACCCGCACCGCTTTGGCTCGCGCTCAGCAGGTCGCCCACGTTGTCGTAGACCGCGGTGGTGATGAGCCCGTTGGCGGCGGTGGTGGTGATCTTGTGATTCGGGTCGTCGTATTGGGTGACGGTGGTACGGGTCTGCGCGGCATTGAGCCACTGGGTCTGCGTGAGCGGCCGCCCGAGGCCGTCGTAGGTATAGTTAGTGACGTAGTCGCTCGGATCGACGCTGGCCACGCCACGCGCAGCGACGGTCTGTAACAACAAGCCCGCCTGGTCATAGACGAATAAGGTTTGCGCCTGGCTGCCGTCGGCCACGCCGTTGCCGTTGGCATCGACCTTGGCATAGGTGGTGACGCTCGCCACTTGACCGCGGAAGTCATAGTTGGTGTCCGTACGGCTGAGCGTGGTCGGGTCCTGCTGCGCGGCCCAGGTACTGAGGGTGGCTTCGCTTAAGGTAGCCGTAGTCGTAAGCGCGCTAACCGGGTAGAGCGCGCCGGGGTACTGTACGGTGCTTCCGAGCAGGCCTTGCGCGTTGTAACGGTATTCGGTGACCCGGCCTTGGGCGGAGACGGTGAAGCGCAGCCGCTCATTGCTGTCATAGGCAAAACGGGTCGTGAGCGGGCTGCCGGGGGTCGCCGGCCCGCTGCCGTCCGGATCGGGCACGAGATAGCGGGTCTCGGTCACGCGCTGGTTGGCGGCATCATACGTGTAGCTGACGCTATCGCCGAGGCTGTCCTGTTGGCTTAAGACGTTGCCGTTGGCGTCGTAGCTGAAGTTGGTGACGTTGCCGAGGGCGTCGGTGATGGCAGTGATATTATCGGTCGCGTCATAGGTGTAGTGGGTGGTGGCGCGCACGCCGTTTAGCACCGGTTGCAGTACCGCGACCAGGCGGTCCTTGGCATCGTATTGATAGCTCGTTACATGGCCCAGGGCATCGGTGACATCGGTCTGGCGATTGACCGTGTCGTAACTCAAGCTCGTGACCGCGCCGGTGGCATCGGTGAGCGCCGTCAGGCGAAAACCCGGCCCCACTTGGGTGTAGCCAAAGCTGACGGTGCCGCCGGAGCCGTCGGTGATGGAGGCAATGCGGTTGCTGGCGCCGTCGTAGGTAAAGCTGGTGGTGTATACCTTGCCGTCGGCGATGCTGTTGTCCGCGGGCGAGAGGTCGAGCGTGACTTGGGTTAAGCGATTGGCCGCGTCGTAGGCATAGCGCACCCGGGTCTCGGTCACGCCGTTACTCAGGGTGCGCAGATCGACCAGGTTGTTGCCGCTGTAGTCGAGGTAGACGCTCTGGCCCGCGGCATCGGTCACCTGGCTTAACTGGCCGGCGGCGTTGTAGGTATAGAGAGTGGTATGGCCGCTGTTATCGGCGGCGCTCACCAGCGTGCCGCTGCTATTATAGGTGTCGGTCGCCCGGCTGCTGCCCGCGGTATAGAGCCACTGCAAGGTGGCGGTATTGAAAGAGAGGGTGTTGCTGGCGCCGTCGCCGTCCTGACTTACATAAAGTCCGCGCGTCGCGTCAAAGCTGAAAACGCTCTCGGTGCCGTCACCCACCTCGCGGGTAATGGTGGAACCGGCGGTGTTGACCGTGCCGGTCTGCCCGAATAAGCGGCGGTTGACGCTTAGGCCGACGCCATGGCCGTCGTTCCATAAACCTTGGCTGTTATAGGTCCGTACCAGTCCCAAGGACGAGAACCCGGCGAGGAACAGGTCTTGGTCTTGGAGGGTGAGGTTGCCGGTGGCGGCGTTGATGTAGGCGTTGTCGCCAAAGCGATTGAGGGCGGGATTGCCGCCGACACCCCCGCCCAATAGGGCTAATGAGCTGTTGAAAAGTCCAAGCTGCTGGCCGGTGATTACTGTTGTCATTGTTTTTACTCCGCGTAAAACCTCACTAAGTTATCCAAAGATCCGGAAAAAAGTTTAGGGAGGAACTTTCCAACTCAAGGGTGGCCCTGAGGTCCATAAGAGCCTGAGCGGTCAAGAGCTGTTGAAAAGACCCACTATTACCAGAAACAGTGGTTGTCATGCCTGTCTCCCATGTAACTATTACTACTAATTGATCTTAAGAGGCCTGACATCTGCCCGCTCTGTCACTGATACCTCTCTATAGAGAGGCTCTTAATCTGACTGCCTAAGTTATCCAAGAATTTTAAAAAAAGTTTAGGGGCTAATAAAAAAATATTTTAGCTATTACCATTTATGAATCAGCGAAGGTAGTGGACTATTTAAAACGAATCCCCTAAACTTTTTGCGATTTCCATGGATATATTAGGCAAGACTCCCCCGGCAGGGGATTTGTTATCCGCTTTAAGGAATTCGACATGAACTCAGAATCGTTTAAGTCGCATCTGTTTTCCCATGGCATGCTCGCGAATATGAGCAGTGACCAGTTTCCGACCGTCGTTTCCGCCTGGTTTGACAAAGCGC
>DATGVQ010000193.1:0-1764 GCA_035300145.1 Acidiferrobacterales bacterium
TCGGATGAAGGTCTTGATTGCAGAGGACGACCCGATTTCGCGCGTACTCCTCTCCCGGCTGCTCGTCAAGGCGGGCTATGAAGTGGTCGCCACGGCTAACGGGTCAGAAGCATGGGAAGTCCTCCGCAAAGAAGGCGCGCCGCGCCTAGCCGTGCTGGACTGGATGATGCCGGGCATGGATGGCCTGGCGGTCTGCCAGCGCGTGCGCGCGCGATCCGGGGGAGCGTACACCTACATCCTGCTGCTGACATCGAAGGACGCCACACCGGATGTCGTTGAAGGGTTGGAATCGGGCGCGGACGACTACCTGACGAAGCCTCTTAACTCCGACGAACTCAAGGCCAGGTTGCGCGCGGGCCTGCGAATTCTGCAATTGGAGGATCAACTGGTGGCGGCGCGCGAAGAGATGCAAGTCAAGGCTACCCACGACGCCCTGACGGGGCTCTGGAACCGCTCGGCAATTCTTGACATGCTGCAACGGGATATAGCGCGTGCTCGGCGCGAGGGCGGCTCAGTAGGCGTCTTGCTATGCGACATTGATCATTTCAAATCTATCAACGATGTGCATGGGCACGCCGTGGGAGACGAAGTTCTGCAGGAGGCCGCCAGGCGCTTTGTGAGCTCGGTGCGCGACTATGACGTGGCTGGCCGATACGGCGGAGAGGAATTCCTGATCCTGTTGCCGGGGTGTCCCCCGGGGAAAACAGCCGGACGCGCGGAGCAGATCCGCCTGGCTTTTTCCTCACCGCCGTTCCACACAAAAGCGGGTCCTTTGAGCATCACGCTCAGCATCGGCGCCGTCGCTGCTGCTGACTGGAACACGGCCGGCGCTGAAGAATTGATCCGCATTGCTGATGCCGCTCTGTATCGCGCGAAGAACGCCGGGCGAAACCGCACGGAAATTGCCTTGCCGGATGAAGCCAGCCCGGCCGGACCCGCAGCGCAGGCCAAGCTGACCGATCTGCACACCCACATCACATAGCCCGTTCGATCTGCGAGCGGCCTCTCGGGGAATACCGCTTCTAACCGCTGATCCTTGGCGTCAATTTCAGGCTGACTTTGCGCTGGCCCTCATCTGCTCCATCATTTTCCGCATCGCCGCGGTCGAACCGGGAGCCTTGCGCTCCCTCCAAGCTTCCAAGCGTCGGCAGCATTCTTCCAGGTTCGAGAACATGGTTGGGTTTTGAAAGGACGATCGCAACGCTGGAACGATGTTGCGAATACGGTCCCAGACTATCCAGACCTCTCCGTTGTTCTCGAAGAAGAGCTCCTCGTCAATCAGCCCGCGGTTGGCGATACTCGCCGCCATGTCCCAATAGCTGACGGCCATGCGGATATTGGTGTTCTCCGCGCTTCCCGGGGGAAACTTCTGCGCCATCTCTTCGGGGGTGGCCGCGTAGAAATGTTGCACAAACCACGAGCGCGCGTCGCGCAGACGCGGCTCGCGCCGCAATTCGTACAGCCGCAGCATCAAATTGACCTGATCGTATGTCACCTGTCCCATGGCACTCCTCCTTGTCGCGGTTCCGCAGCAAATCCGGGGCCCGGCTCGGAAACTTCCCGGCTGCTCCATTCGATTCGGCGCAGCGCGGTGAGCGGAATCCGCTTCTGCGTGAATTGGTTCTGAACCCGGCGGCGAAGCTCGCGGCCCACATCGTCCTGGCGCATCGGCAGCGTGCGGACTTGCATGCGGATCACCGTGCATTCCCGTTCGAGCGATTGCACCCCGAGGACTCGCGGGCAATCCACCAGGGCCGGCGACCA
>DATGVQ010000194.1:0-5648 GCA_035300145.1 Acidiferrobacterales bacterium
GGTTTTTGCTTTGCTTCATTTTTCAAACACTCAGCGTGTTTGAAAAATAGCGGTACGTCCCTATACCGCGACAGGCAGGAAGCCCTAGTGCCGCGTAGCGCAGGGATGCGCGAGAGCGGCCACCGCAGGGTGATGAAAAACGAGTTTTCATCACCCTGCTTGTTATTCTATGAAATCCGCTAAGCACTCCGAAACTATAGATAGTCTGGTATTAGCGATTAGCAGCTCTCAAAGATCGGCCCGGACTCAAGCTTAATCCATAGGATATTCAGCCTTATTTAGTTATACTTCCAACAACAACCGAGCTAACCGAATGAGCCACGAACATGACAGAAACCTCCTCCAAACGGCAACGCGGGGCATCCATTCTCTCGCTGCAGCAGCGCGCACGCGCCGTAATCGAGCTGGAGGCGGAGGCGATTGCCGAGCTGGCGAAACGCATCGATAAACACTTCAGCCATGCCTGCCAAATTATTTTGGAATGCCGCGGTCGCGTGGTGGTAGTCGGCATGGGCAAATCCGGCCATATCGGCGGTAAGCTTGCCTCTACCTTGGCAAGCACCGGTACGCCGGCATTTTTTGTGCATCCGGGCGAAGCCAGCCACGGCGATTTAGGCATGATCACCGAAACCGATGTGGTATTGGCGGTGTCGAATTCCGGCGAGACCGCGGAAGTCCTGACCATCCTGCCGATCATTAAACGCATGGGGGTGAAATTGATCGCCTTTACCGGCAATCCTAATTCCAGCCTGGCGCGGCAGGCCGACGCGCACATCGACGTAAGCGTGAAAAAAGAGGCCTGCCCCATGAATCTAACGCCGACTGCCAGCACTACGGCCGCGCTCGCGATGGGCGATGCGTTGGCGATCGCCTTATTCGAATCGCGCGGGTTTACCAAAGAGGATTTCGCCCGCTCCCACCCCGGCGGACGCCTGGGGCGCCGGCTGTTGATTTACGTGAGCGACATCATGCATAAAGACGGCGCCATTCCATTGGTGCCGGAACAGGCCTCGTTGCGCGAGGCATTGCTGGAAATGACCAGCAAGAGTCTCGGCATGACGGGGGTCACCGATAAACAAAAACGCCTGTGCGGTGTCTTCACCGACGGCGACCTGCGCCGCACGTTAAACCGCGGCGTCGACGTCTATCGCGCCGGTATCGCCGAGGTCATGACGCGCAATCCCAAGACCACCCAGGCCGACCGTTTGGCAGCCGAGGTGGTGCAGCTCATGCGCGCGCAAAACATCAACGGCTTGTTCGTGGTCGATGCCAACAACCATGTCCTAGGCGCGTTAAATATGCACGACCTTCTTAAGGCAGGGGTAGTGTGAGCAAGGCACTGCCTTTTTCAGTAGCAGCAAACGTGTTGAAAATCGCCGCGGATATTAAGTTGGTGCTGTTTGACGTCGACGGCGTGCTTACCGACGGCAGCCTGTTTATCAGCGATGACGGGCAAGAATACAAAGCCTTTTATTCCCGGGACGGGCATGGTTTAAAGATGCTCCAGCATAGCGGGGTCGAGGCGGGTATTATTACCGGCCGAAATTCGAGAGTGGTGGAGCGCCGCGCGGCTGAGCTCGGCGTCAAGCACCTTTTCCAAGGCTGTCAGGACAAGCTCGCAACCTATCTCAGTCTGGTGGAAACGCTTAAGCTTAATCCGCAAACGATCGCGTTTGTCGGGGATGATGTGGTCGACTTGCCGATCATGCTCCAGGTCGGACTGGCGGTGGCGGTGCAAGATGCGCATCATTTAATCAAAAACCATGCGCATTGGATCACACCCAGCGGAGGCGGTCGTGGCGCCGCGCGGGAATTGTGTGAAATGATCATGGTCGCCCAAGGCTCTTATTTTACTGAGATGAACCTTTTCCAGGTTGCCCCCAAAGGATCGGCCGGCGCATGACCTGGGATATCACTCGCATCGTTATCGTGATGAGCCTGTTGGTTTTCACCGGCCTCTTCTGGTGGTTGCCGCAGGCCTTAACCGCGCCGGCAATGAAGTTCACCGGCATCAAATCGCGCGATCCTGACTACTACATCGAAAATTTCGGCATTACCGCCATGAGCGAGCGCGGCAAACCGAAGTATATTCTTAAAGGAACGGGGTTGGTGCATTTTCTCAACGAAGAAAATACGCGCATAGACCAGCCATATCTTATGCAATACGAACAAACCGGGGCGCAAAATGACGCGCCTACCATCACCACCGCCGACATCGGCTGGATATCCGCCGACGGCAATCGGTTATTAATGTCGGGAAACGTCAAAGTACTTAAAGGTCCGGGCCAGAGCTCCGCCAGCGCCGAGATCACCGCCAATCAACTGGTAATACTTCTGAATTAATCTGTATGTCTCTAAAAGAAAAAGCGGAATCGGCAGGCATAACGAGACCGCTGGTTTTATTGCTCACGCTGCTGGTTGTGGACAGTAATGTTTACGCGCTGAACAGCGACCGGACAGAGCCGATTAAAATCAGCGCTGACACGGTGGACGTAAATCAAAAAAATGGGGTCACCCGGTACGCAGGAAATGTAAAATTAATACAAGGCACCCTGCACATCAATGCGGATGAGATTGTTGTGCGCTATCGCGCCGGCAATATCGAGACTGTTTCCGCCACTGGCGCCCCGGTGACTCTCCGTCAGCGTCTGGATAGGCAAAACGAGAACATCTTCGCTTCTGCGGCACGTTTACAATATCACGCGTTAAAAAATGAAGTGGATCTCTTTGATCAGGTCGCTGTTCGTCGCGGGGGCGATGAGCTGCATAGCGAGGTAGCGCATTACGATATAGAAAAAGAGGAGGTGAGCGCGCGCGGCGAGAACACGCAAACCCGGGTGTATACCATCTTGCAGCCGACCAAACCGCCGCAATCTACCTTGCCTAAAAACACTGACAACCCATGAGCACACTTAGTGCTAAACACCTCAGCAAACAATACAAAAATCGTGCAGTAGTCAAGGATGTGACATTAAATATTGCAAGCGGTGAGATAGTAGGTCTCTTGGGGCCTAATGGCGCCGGCAAGACCACCTGTTTTTATATGATAGTCGGCCTGGTGCCGCTGGACCAAGGCGCCATCTCAATCGACACCACGGACATCAGCCGGTTACCCATGCATAAACGCGCACAACTGGGAGTCGGCTATCTGCCACAGGAGCCGTCTGTGTTCCGCAAGCTGTCCGTCGAAGACAATATTATGGCGATCCTGGAAACGTTGTCCGAATTATCGGATGAACAGCGCCGACACCGCCTGGAAGAACTACTCCAGGAGCTGCATATTGCGGAACGGCGCGAGACCCTCGGCATCAGCCTGTCCGGTGGTGAGCGTCGGCGCGTTGAAATTGCGCGCGCGCTGGCTACCAAACCCCATTTCATCCTTCTGGATGAGCCGTTTGCCGGGGTCGATCCCCTTTCTGTTATCGACATCCAGCAACACATTGCGCATTTAAAAAGCCTAGGGATAGGCGTGCTGATCACCGACCACAACGTGCGTGAAACCCTTAAAATCTGCGATCGCGCCTATATTTTAAGCGAAGGCAAGGTCCTGATCGCCGGCAGCCCGGATGAAATTCTATCCAACCAGGAGGTAAAAAAAGTTTATCTGGGAGAAGATTTCAGATTATAGATGTTGTCTATTTCCATTTTGTCAAGGCGCATTTTTGCATCGTGTCGCTGTATCGAGCGTGGTATTTTCTCATGCCGGTTCGTTCTGAGCATAGAAATGGACTAAAATAAGAGTAAGGAAGGATTCCGGACAACCTTTATGAAGCAGTCGCTCGATTTCAAATTAGGTCAACATTTAACCATCACCCCGCAACTGCAGCAGGCGATACGCCTGCTGCAGTTATCGTCCGTGGAATTGCAGCAAGAAATTCAAGAGGCGCTGGAAAACAATCCTCTGCTGGAGGAACGAGAAGACGAACTCACCGAACAAAAAGCCGAGACAGAAGTCCCGGAGCTTGACGGCAAGACTGACGATTCGTTTAACAATGACGATGGCTCGGATCGCCTAAAAGACACCGACTTCGAGATGGAAAATCCGCACTTACAACAGGAACTTGCCACCGACAGCGATTGGGGAGACACGTTCGACTCACCGACCACCGCCGTGCGCACAAATCAGGACGGAACTTTCCCCGATATCGACGCGCGTAACAGTTTGCCGATTACGCTGCGCGATCATCTGGTCTGGCAGATGCAGATGACACCGTTCTCTGACAACGACAAACCGATCGCCTTGGCCTTAATCGATTCTATTAATCAAGACGGATATTTAACTTGCAAACTGGAAGAAATCCAGCAGGCGCTTGGCCCGGACAGTGAAGCAGGAATTGAAGAAATCCAAATGGTGCTGCATCAAATTCAGAATTTCGACCCGTTAGGCGTAGGCGCACGCGATTTAAGCGAATGCCTGCTGCTGCAATTACGCGCACTTGACCCGGTCACTCCTTTCTTGGAAGCGGCGCGCTGTCTCGCGACCGTACAACACCTCGATTTATTGGCCAGCCGGGACTACGTTCAGTTGCGTCGTTCCACTAAATTGCGTGCTGAGGATTTGCAACAGGCGATCTTGCTTATCCAGCATCTGAATCCGAGACCGGGCAACAGCATTGAAAACACGCAGGCCAGTTACGTCACTCCGGATATCATCGTAAAGAAACAGCGAGGCGTCTGGCGCGCCGAGCTTAATGGCGATGTGTCGCCGCGCCTTCGCGTTAATCCGCAGTATGAAAAAATGATCCGCCGCGGCGACGGTAGCCCGCAAAATAAATACCTTCAGGATCATTTGCAGGAGGCGCGCTGGTTTATAAAAAGCCTTCACAGCCGCAACGAAACTTTGCTGAAGGTCGCCCGCACTATTGTCGATCACCAGCGGGCTTTCTTCGATCACGGCCCGGAGGCGATGAAACCCCTGGTATTACACGATATTGCCGAGGCGGTGGAAATGCACGAATCCACCATCTCGCGTGTCACGACAAACAAATATATGCTAACCCCGCGCGGGATATTTGAATTAAAATATTTTTTCTCCAGTCATGTCGGCACCGTTGACGGCGGAACCTGTTCGGCCACCGCTATACGTTCCTTGATTAAAAAATTGGTGGAACAAGAAGTGCCATCGAAACCCATCAGTGACAGCAAAATTGCCGAGATTCTCGAGGAACAAGGGATTAATGTCGCCAGACGAACCATTGCAAAGTACCGGGAGTCCTTGAATATCCCGCCGTCGAGCCAGAGAAAATCACTGGTTTAATCAGCCGCCTAGCGGCGCAGGTACAGGATGTACCGCCATTCCTCAATCACTTTAGTGATTGAGGAATGAAGCAAAGCCCCCTTATATTACAGGGCCATGCTGTACAGGAAGTACGAATGCCGCGAGCGCAGGGATGCGCAGGAGCGGCTGCTTTTTGCTTTGCGTGTTGACAATTTCTCCGGGAGAGAAATTGGGCGCTACCTGGTAGCGCCCGTAGGGCGAGGGCCAGGGATGGTCCGAGTCAAAAAGACCACGGATGGACTTTTTCAACAATCTACTAGAGATAAATTAGCAGTATTACGCCTAAGCCAACTCTTTTAATAGCTATCCGCGGTTACGGTCCGATCCCCAGCCAGGTTTTCAATTGATCGTGAAGGTCGCCGGCGAAGTC
>DATGVQ010000195.1:0-6105 GCA_035300145.1 Acidiferrobacterales bacterium
CAGGGGCTCTTCATGATGGACCGGGCCCATGCGCTGGCGAGCCAATCTCGATGAAGCAACCACTGACTGGAGAGCCGTGTGCGGGAGAACCGCCTGCACGGTTCGGAGGGCGGGGAGGCGAGAGCCTTCCCGACCCCTATCATTAGCCGGTGTTAAAGCAAAGTAAAAGAAAGAAAAATTAGATTTTTGCCAACCAAAGAAAGATCGTGGCTCAGCGGTTGCGCGACAGCGGTAGTAACGGGGTCTGATTCCGGGATCGGGCAGGCGATTGCGATCGAGTTCGCCAAGGAGGGCGCCGATATCATGGTCAATTACTTTCACGATAAATCAGGCGCCGAACGCACCCGGGCGGAAGTCGACGCCACCGGCCGGCGTGCGATTGTAGTTCAGGCCGGTATGCGCGAAGAAGACCAGGTGGCCAATCTTTTTGTTGCGGCGTTGCAGGCGTTCGAGACGGTCGATATCTTGGTAAATAACGCCGGTGTGGACTCCTCGGGGATAGAGGTGGCCGACATGCCGTTGCAAGTCTGGGACAACGCGATGAAGACGAATGTGTACGGCCCCTTTCTATGCGCGCGCCGGTTTATCAATATTCGTAAACAGGCCGGCGGCGGTGGGCGCATCATTAATATCACTTCCGTGGACGAAGAAACGCCGCGTCCCGGCGCGGCCGACTACGACGCCTCCAAGTGAGCATTGCGCAATTTGACCCGCACGCTGGCGCTGGAACTGGCCCCCTTAAAAATCAATGTGAATAATATCGGGCCCGGGATGGTATTGACTCTGTTTAACCAGAAGGCGATTGACGATCCCAAGTTTCGCGAACAGCAGGTACAAAGCATCCCGCTCAAGCGCGCGGCCGAACCTTACGAAATCGGGAGATTGGCGGTTTTTCTCGCCTCCGAAGATGCTAATTACGTCACCGGCTCGACTTATTTTATGGACGGCGGGTTGATGCAGAATTCCGCCGGCGCTTAAAGCGCCATAGGCAGAGCAAAAATTAACAGAAACGCGGCTCTTGTGATAAACCGTCGCCGCTTCTACAATTTCGCATGGCCCGCATTCTCATCTATATCGGCATTCTGCTCATCGTCTTGGGCCTGCTGTGGCCTTGGCTGCAGAAATCCGGTCTTGGCCGATTGCCCGGGGATATAGTCATCGACCGCGGTAATTTCCGGTTTTATTTCCCTATCACAACCTCGCTTATTGTTAGTTTAATTATTACTTTAATTTTTTGGTTGTTTCGCAGGTAGCCCTGAGATCGCGCTTTTCTCCGCAGGCGGCGCCGGCTTCACGATGAAAGGCAGCCCGCCGCTATTTGATCGCCCCGACCGTGAAACCGGCGACGAAGCGGTCGACAAAGAGGTTGTAGAGGATCGCGATCGGCAGGCTGACGATTAAACAGGCGCCCATCAACGAGCCCCAGAAGTAAACGTCCCCGCGCACCAAAAATGTCGGTACACCCACGCTCACGGTATATTGAGACGAAGAGGTGATAAAGGTCAGGGCATAGACGAATTCCTGCATCACTAAGGTGAAAGTGAAAATAACGACCGTTAAGATGCCGGCGGTGGAGATGGGCACTACTACCTTTAAAAAGGCGCCGAAACGGCTGAGCCCATCGATCATAGCCGCCTCCTCGATATCCCGCGGGATCGTCTTAAAAAATCCCATCATCAGCCAGGTGCAAAATGGGACCGTGAAGCTGGGATAGACCAGCACCAGCGACCAGAGTGAATCCTGCAGCCCGAGATTGCCGACGATGCGGGAGAACGGGATGAATAATATTGTCGGCGGTATCAGATAAGTAAGAAAAATGCCGATGGCCAGTTGCTGTCCCCAGCGACCGGACAGCCGCGCCAGGCTATAGCCGGCGGGTACGGCAACAAGCAGCGTTATCGCGACCACGGCTACCCCCACTATTAATGTATTTAGCATCCATTGCCCGTACAGGGTGTCGACGAACAAGATCCGAAGATTTTCCAGGGTAGGGGGATTATGCAAAATAAACGGATTGATATTACTATCGATCAGCTCATTGGTTTGTTTGAAAGTAGTGATGAGCATCCAATAAAACGGAAAGGTGCAGAACGTGGTGAAGGCGGCGAGGATGCCAAAATGCCCCACACGGCCACCCCAGCGTCTGATTCGTGCAGTCTGAGTTTGCATCAAGTTACCTCGGTACGCCGCGCCAGCGTCAGGAATAAGATCGCCACCGCCACCAGCAGGGGAAACAGGAATAAAGAAATCGCCGCGCCTTCGGCCAGGTCGCCGCCTTGGATGCCGGTGAAAAACGCCAGGCTCGATAGAACCTGGGTGGTGTCATACGGTCCGCCGCGGGTCAGCACATAGATAACGATCATATCGGTGACCGTGAATACGATCCCGAACAGCAGCGCCACCAGCATGATCGGCATAAGCAGGGGTAGGGTGATCTGAAATAAGCGGCGCCAGAACCCGATCCCATCCACCGCCGCGGCGTCGTGGATATCCTGGGGAATCGAGCTTAAGCCGGCGAGGATAATCACGGTGGAGAGCGGCAGCAGGCGCCAGACATCCACCATAATCACCGACGCCATGGCTAAAGTCGGCTGACCCAACCAGATCGGCCAGGTGGTCGGTCCGAAGACCCCTAGCGCGCGCCCGCTCCAATTGATCACGCTGTAGACCGGGTCGAAAATCCACAACCAGCCGATGCTTCCCAGAGAAATAGGGGCGACCCAGGGTAATAAGATTAAAAAACGCACCAGCCACTTGCCGCGAAAATTTTTGTACAGCGCCATGGCTAAAATATTGCCGAGCACGACTACCAGTAACTGCGATACCAGCGTAAACACCAGCGTGTTGCGCAGCGACCGCCAGAACGTGTTGCTATCGAGGATGTGCCGGAAGTTATCCATCCCGACAAAATGCAGCGACCGGCTGCCGACGGTGACATCGCTTAAGCTGTAATAAATCGCGAGCAGAAAAGGCAGGCCTACCAATGCCACGATATAGATGACGGCGGGGGCGAGCATGAACCGCCCGAGCCATTTTTCATCCTCGAGAAAATGCCCGCGGCCTCCCTTCGATATCGTATTTCGGCTGATTGTTTGCATGCGCTTATCCGGTAGAGGTTTTGAGGCCGGTTTTCGGATCGAAGTGTTTCAGATCGCGGGCCCGCACCACAAACTCATAGTGCCTGCCTATTTCAACCGGAGTAGCGACGGTGGAAGGGAGCCGCGAAATCACTTTTACCGAGGGCAGGGGCGATTCCAGCGCTCCGTATACCAAACGGTCCGCGCCCAGATACTCAAGTCGCGTGATCTGGAATGGAAACTCTATCACTTTCTCGTGCGCGCCATATATTCCCCGCGGAAGATAGTGTTCCGGCCGGAAACCGGTGATGGTGTGATCGGTTTCAATCAAATTCATCGGCGGCGAGCCGATGAATGTCGCGACGAATGTATCGGCGGGATCGTTATAGACTTCTTGCGCGGTCCCCAGTTGGTGGATCTTGCCATGGTTAAGCACGGCGATCCGATCACCCAGACCCATCGCCTCGATCTGATCGTGGGTCACATAGATCGTGGTGGTGCCCAGGCGGCGCTGGAGTTGTTGCAGCTCATCGCGCGCGGAAGTGCGCAGCTTTGCGTCTAAATTGGACAGCGGCTCATCGAGCAGAAACACGACCGGCTCGCGCACCACCGCGCGCGCCAAGGCCACACGCTGGCGTTCGCCGCCGGATAGCTGGCGCGGTTTGCGCGCCAGCAGGCGCTGGATGCCGAACAGGGAAGCCGCCCACTCGACTTTTTTATTAATTTCTTCCCGCTTAAGACGCTGTGCTTCCAACGGGAAGGCGATGTTCTTGAATACGGAGAGATGAGGGTAAAGCGCGTAGCTCTGAAAAACCATGGCAATATTGCGCGCACGCGGCGGAAGTTCGGTTACTACCCGGCCGCCGATCAATACGTCTCCCGCCGTGGGCGTCTCTAGGCCTGCGATCATGCGCAAGAGCGTGCTCTTGCCGGACCCCGACGGTCCCAGGAAAACGAGAAACTCTCCTTCCCGCACGAGCAAGTTGATTCCGTCAACCGCGTTACCGCCGTCAAAACTCTTGGTAATGGATTTTGTTTCTACTGTGGCCATGGTGGTTAGTTAATTTTCAGTTTTTTTGATGATAGGCTAAGTCGTGCATTTAGCTAGCCATGTTTAGCCCATGCTATCATAGGGCATGGCACGCCACGATTAAAACTTTCACGTGATCCGATTGCGTTAGCAAAACTCATCGGTGACATCGCGACAGGACAATTATGAAGATAAAGCTCAAGAACGGGAAAAGAACCAAGCTACTGTTGAGCTGAGCCGCCTTGGAGCAAAAAAAGGCGGGCAAGCACGCGCAAAGAAACTGGGCAAAGAACGCCGCATTTAGTTTGCTGGAACGGCCGCCAAGAGCGGATGGAAGAAAAAATAACGCGTTCATAACCCGCGCATCGGCGCGCGGGCTCGTCTGCGCGGCGTTCGCGCCGGACTTCGCCGGAGGGTTGGCCTGCCTGTTCGTCGCGGGAATCGGCTACAGCACGGCTCAGCCCGGAGGCAGCAAGTCGGTGTCCGCCTGGTTCCGCAGTACCCAGCTCGGTCTGGCCATGGGTATTCGCCAGGCTGGTCTGCCGATCGGTGGTGCGGCCGCGGCCGCCGTCTTGCCCTATATTACGAACATCACAAGCTGGCGGCTTGCGTTTGAGATCGGCGCTGCCGTTGCGCTGAGCGGCGGGCTCGCATTCGCCCTAGCTTATCGCCGCCCGGTCAGGCCGAGGCACCAGGCGCGGCCGATCCGGCATGCAACGACTTTGCCATATCTGGTTGCCATGCTGTGCCAGCCATGGATGCGTCGCGTGGTCTGGTCCGGTGTGGCCCTGGTCAGCGCGCAGTTCGGGATCCTGACGTACCTGATGTTTTTCCTCCGAGATCGGCAAGGCATCCCGTTGACTCGAGGGGCCTGGGCGCTGTTCTTGGCGCAGCTTTTCGGAGTGGCAGGCCGCGTGATACTAGCCGCTTGGAGCGATCATTCCCGCGTTGGTCGACTTCGCCCGGTACTGGCCAGCATGGTGGCCGTTGCCGCCGGATTGCTCGCTCTCGTCGTGGTTCCCGCGCACACGCCCGTTACCGTTCTTGTCATAATAGCGGGCTGGATCGGGTTCTTCGGCTTCGGTTGGTACGGTCCTTGGGTTGCGCATATTACCGAAGCCTCGCCTCCAGAAAGTGTTGGGCTCGCTTTGGGTACCGCTATGGCGGCTAACCAAATCGCCATCGTCACCACTCCACCACTGCTTGGGCTGCTGCTTGACGTCACCGGAACCTACACTGCGCTATGGGGGGCCCTCGCCGTTTTACTCGCGGTCGCCGCCTGGCTGACGAGACTGCCCTTCTCGAAAACTCGCACGCATCGATTTTGATTTTCGACCCCTCCTATTTTAGTTGCCGTGAACAAGCGACAATGGTTTGATCAGGGCTTCAGAATTCCTTCATGACGCTCCAGAGACTCCACTTTTTGCGCCTGAATGTACGGAAAATTCCAGAGAAAGCCTTGTCAAGCTCGTTCAGACTCTCAGTCCACAGACAGATCTGCTTGAGGCTGAATCCAGGGTGTTCTCTCTGATCAAAGAGGTCATCAAGGCAGAACTGGAACGATCCGGCTTCGTCCGGTGATTGGTACAAAGGGAAACCTCATCGTTTCACTCAAAGGGAGAGGTCAGGGCAATCGCCTCCTGCTCGTCGCTTACGCCATGAATGCGGCGCTGAGCACTATGGAGAACCCGTATTCAGGCGCACTCGTGGACGGGAGTTCTGGAGAAAGCCCGCCCAGCACCCGATCGAGAAAGCGCAGGCAATGGAGTTCGATCCAAGAGAGGCAACCTGACCATGATCGCGGACCTTGACGAACGCATCGCCAGGGTAAACTTGCCGTCTGGATAATCGTGCCGGCGCAGAAGCTTCATGCCCAACACTTCGGTATAAAACCGGATCGAGCGCGGTAAGTCCCCGACCCGAATCATGGTATGGAGCAGTCGCATAAAACCTCCTTGATTGAGGAACCCAGCTTAACGAGGCTAACCTTGCCTGTAA
>DATGVQ010000196.1:0-7906 GCA_035300145.1 Acidiferrobacterales bacterium
TATGGCGGTGATGAACCAAGTCCGGCCTCCGGCATCGTTGGTATGCGCCAACTGTTTGATCTCGTCGCGAGCTTCAACTTTACCGATGCGCTTAGCGTTGCGTTAAACGTCGACACCGCCAAGCAGGATGACGCGATCGCATTGGGTAAGAGTGCCCAGTGGCAGGGGGTCGCCGGCTACGTGAATTACAAGCTAAACGATCGCTGGCGCACCGCCGTCCGGTTGGAAGACTTTGACGACAAGGACGGTTTCCGTACCGGGCTGGTGCAGAAGTGGAAAGAGGCCACGGTCACGCTTGCCTATACACCAAGCAAGAATGTGGAGCTGCGTGCCGACCTGCGCGGGGATAAGTCTGATAAGAACGCGTTTATGCAAACCAGCGGCAGTCCTAAGGATTCGCAGCAATCGGTCGGCCTGGAGGCGTTGTATAAGTTTTAGTCGTTCGTGGGGCTGGAATCTCCCGGCCCCACTTTTATCCGTTAAGGAGGGAAAATGAAACTAGTCACAGCGATTATCAAGCCTTTTAAGCTGGACGATGTCCGCGACGTGCTAACCGAAATCGGCGTGCAGGGCATTACCGTAACCGAAGTTAAAGGTTTCGGCCGGCAGAAGGGCCACACAGAACTATATCGTGGAGCGGAATACGTCGTTGATTTTTTGCCTAAGGTGAAGCTGGAGATCGCGATCGAGGCCAAGATGCTGGATCGGGTAGTAGAGGCGATCGTCAAGGCGGCTAAAACCGATAAAATCGGCGACGGCAAAATTTTTGTCTATGACCTGGAGCAAGTGGTACGTATCCGCACCGGGGAAACAGGTAAAGAAGCTCTTTAAGAGCGGGAGAAAAATGATGAAGAAGATTAATAGAAAAAGAATGTACGGCGCTATCGCCCTCGGGCTGCTGGCGCTGTTGCCTGCGCTAGTGTTTGGCGCTGATGCGGTTGTTCCGGGGGCGGCGCCGGTTCCGCCGCCTGCGCCGGCACCAACGTTGAATTCGGGGGATACGGCGTGGATGCTGGCCTCTATGGCATTGGTGTTGATGATGACCATCCCCGGCTTGGCCTTGTTTTACGCCGGCATGGTGCGCAGCAAAAACGTCTTGTCGACGCTGATGCAGTGCTTTGCGGTCACAAGTCTGGTGACCGTGCTTTGGACCATCGCCGGTTATAGCATGGCGTTCAGCACCGGCGGTATGACGAAAGGCGTGCTCGGTATCCACGCCTTCGTCGGCGCTCTCGACAAGGTGTTTCTGAAGGGAATCGGTGTCAACACGCTGTACCAGACCGTCCCGGAAACAGTGTATATGGCGTTCCAGATGACTTTCGCCATCATCACTCCGGCGTTGATCGTCGGCGCCTTTGCCGAACGCATGAAGTTCTCGGCATTGATGATCTTCATGGCCCTGTGGTCGCTATTTGTTTATTCGCCGATTGCGCACATGGTATGGAGCGGTGACGGCTCGTTCCTGGGAGATCTCGGCGTGCTCGACTTCGCCGGCGGCACGGTGGTGCATATCAATGCCGGTATCGCGGGCTTGGTTGCGGCGTTAATGCTTGGCAAGCGTAAGGGTTATCCCAAGACGCCGATGGCGCCGCATAACCTCGGCTACACGATCACAGGCGCGTCCTTGCTGTGGGTCGGCTGGTTCGGCTTCAACGCAGGCAGTGCGGTGGCCGCCAACGGCACCGCCGGCATGGCCATGGCGGTCACCCAAATCGCTACCGGCACCGCGGCGCTCGCCTGGATGTTTTCGGAATGGATCAGCCATGGTAAGCCGACCACTCTTGGCATTGCGTCCGGTGCCGTTGCGGGGTTAGTTGCCATCACGCCGGCTTCCGGGTTCGTCGGGCCCATCGGTGCGCTGGTGATCGGCGTCGCCGCCGGCGTCGGTTGTTTCCTGGCCTCAACTAAGCTGAAACGGGCAATGGGTTACGACGATTCGCTGGATGCATTCGGCGTACACGCCATCGGCGGTATTATCGGCGCGCTCTTGACAGGCGTGTTCGCCGCCGCGGTGCTGGGCGGTTCGCAAGCCGACCTTAATATCGGTCATCAATTGCGAGTACAGTTCATCGGCGTTGTCACGACGATTGTATACGATGGGATCGCGACCTTTATCATTCTCAAAATCGTGGATGCCATCGTCGGGCTGCGCGTCTCCGAGGAAGAGGAAAACCAGGGCTTGGATATCACCCTGCATGACGAGCGTGGATATAATTTGTAAGTCATGAGTTACAAAGAGCGGGCCTGTGCCCGCTCTTTTTTTATGGCAATTTTAACGATGGATGGAACGGTTGATTGTTGATAAAAAGCTGGCCCCGCTTTAGCGCAGCGTTGGCTTGAAAGCTGGCGCCGTTAGGGAGAAATTGCAGCTTGGCGGCGAGTTCCTGCGCGCGCTGCGGCGCAAGCTGAGCGGTGATGGCGGAAATTTTTTCGGGAGTAAGTTTTTCCAGCTCTCGTTTTGTCAGCTTGCCGCTGTTTTTTAATCGCTCGATCTCTTGTTGAATCTGTTTTTTTGCCAGCGCTTCAATAATAGAAGCAGGGACGGAGATCTCGCCTTCACCGCTGAGCGCGTTGATTAAAAGTAAAGGATTTTCCTTGGCGTTTATATTGGCGCCGTCCAAGGCAAATTTAACCTTGCCGGTAATCTCGCCTTGCTGGGTTTTAAAATTAAATTTGGTGATTTCCATTTCGGGGTTCTTTTTCGCCAGATCCGCGATGATCTCCAGCATTTTCCCGGTTAACATCATACCGGCCTGCGCTTTCGGCGGTTGTTTTTTATAAATCTCGTTAATTGCGCTATCCAGCTTAACCAAGGTGGCCGCGTCTAATTTGCGGATTTCGACCGCAACCTGGGCCGGCCCATAAGTTTCGCCGGCGAAGGTGACGCCTTTCAGAAAATATTGCATGGCAAGGTCGACGTTGGTTCCCGCCTCCCGGGCGGACGTGCTTATACGCAACCCCTCAAGCACATTGTTTTCCGCGAACGTCATTTTTTCTATCTGGAAGGAATTGGTTCCGAACATATAACCGGCGATGCCTTCTTGTAAATCGGAATCAGCGCCCAATTTACTTAAAATAAAATTATTTTTTTGTGTCTTTAATGATACTTCCGGAAGCCGTAAATTAACCTGCAGCTTTTTCCAGTCGCTATTGAATGCGACGGTGCCAGACGCCTCTTTGCATTCAAAGACATCTCCATTCGCCAGCGTGTTTTTAAAATTTGCCAATCGTAATCGTGTCTCGCCATCGCCTTGAATGTTAATAATGGTATCGGCTTCAAGCGGCGGCGATGGGTTTGCCGCGGCCGATGATCCTTCCAGCGGGACAAAAGACACTTGACTTTTTATCACCGCTTGGACCGGCTTAAACTGGTATTCGCCGCTTAATATCCGGTCCAGAGCAAACGGGCCGTGGCTGATGCGGTGGGCGGCGGAAAAAGTAAACGGCAGGCCGGGAAAAACGATAGTGGTCTCTGCAGAAGAAATAAACCAGCCCCGCCGGTAATTAACCGAAGTAAGAGCGATACCGCGTCCGCTAAATTGCCGTATTCCGTTGTTATAAGTTTTTTCCACCTCCATCCCAAACCAAAATGGCAGCGTCGCGACCATGGCGAGGACTAAAAGAAGGAGGATAAATAAAACCGGGAATAATTTCTTCACGCCCGCCTCCGCTGAATTACAGCCAGCAAGAATATAGGGTATAGCAAAGGTTTTCCATCAAAAGGAGCTTATAGGCGTTAATCCGAATTCAGGCGTGAATGCGGTTGGTGCACCGGCTCAAGATCTGTCGGTTCAGACATTTTTGCTTGTTTTGGATAAAGATAATCGCGCGTCAGCGGCAGTGATTTTAGCGAATTGCTCATTTGAATCTGATAAACCACCAGCTCGCCGGCGGCAAACGCCGCCTCGCATACGGCGAGATAGAACTCCCACATGCGGGCGAAGCGTTCCCCTTTTCTTTCCGCCACCAATTTACGATGGGCCTGAAAGCGCTTTTGCCACTCCGCCAGAGTAAAACCATAATGCAGGCGCAAGACCTCAACATCGGTGATGATTAATCGGGATGCCTGGATGGCTTGCGTAATCTCGGAGAGCGCCGGATTGTAGCCGCCCGGAAAAATATACTTGCGTATCCAGGCATTGGTTTCACCGGGCAAGCCCGGACGGCCGATGCTATGGAGCAAGGCTACGCCGTCTTGTTTCAATAAGGTATTGAGCTTATGGAAGAAAGCGGAATAGTTGGGCGCGCCGACATGTTCAAACATGCCGACGCTGACGATGCGATCGTATTGGCCTTGGTGTTGGCGGTAATCCTGAGATAAAAAGCGCACACTGTTTTTTAAACCGCGTTTGTGCGCCGCCTGCTCCGCCACGCGCAATTGTTCGCGCGAGAGTGTAAGCCCGGTGACATGGACGCCGGCCTGTTCTGCGAGGAATAGCGCCAATCCGCCCCAACCGGATCCGATATCAAGCACGCGCTGGCCCGGGCGCAACGACAGCTTGCGCATAATGTGCTCGCATTTGGCGCGCTGCGCCTGCTCTAAATCCACGCCGGGTTCATTAAAGTAGGCGCAGGAATAATGCATCTCCTTGTCAAGGAAACAGCGGAACAGCCACTCGTCCAGATCATAGTGAAATTCCACATTCCGCCGGCTCATCCATACGCGATTGAGCTGCTGAAAATAGCGCAAGAGTTTTGGGAAAACATGCAGGCGGGAACGCGGATATTGGAAATTGTAAAGCAAGATCTTGAGCAGCGCGGGCAGCGCCCCTTCGGCCGTGCTCCAGCCTTTTTCCATGTAGGTGACGCCCAAGCCCAGCTCGGGGTCGCGCAGAATGCGTTTAGGCGCGTCCGGGTCGTGAAAAATCCATTGGGCGCAAGGCAGCCCATGCCCATATTGGCGCACCTCTCCGTTTGTGAAGTGCACCCGTAGGCTGCCGATTTTGATATTATTTTTCAGGAGTTCGTCTAACATAAGCGGCCCCAAAGCATTTTTATACCCGAAAGTCTAGAACAATGAATAAACATTGGGTTTGTGTCAACTGACTTAAGCCGATTGACCAAACCCTTTATCCCTGCAAGCGATTGGCCGAGTTCCCGCCGGAAAGAGATTTATGAGAGCGAATTCCGGCGATTCCGCCAGCCGGCTGGATCAGATACACGCTGTACTATAAACTAGCCGGTCGTCGCAGCCCAGAGGCATCCCTGTGGAGCGATTATTCCTTGAAGAATATAACTAAAGCCCGTGTCCCCGGATCGGGATGGAGAAAAGATGACCGTAGCACATGTCTTGGGGTTTCCGCGCATCGGCGCGGATAGAGAACTTAAAAAGGCGGTCGAGGCCTATTGGAAAGGCGCGCTGGATCAATCCGCTTTGCTTAAAACCGGACAAGATTTGCGCGCACGCCATTGGCGACTGCAACAACAGGCGGGGATGGATTTGATTCCGGTCGGGGATTTTTCCTGGTACGACCATATGCTGGATATGAGCGCGCTGCTCGGCGTGGTGCCGCCCCGGTTTGAATGGAACGGCGGGCAAGTCGATCTCGATACCTATTTCCGCATGGCCCGCGGCACTGCCCCTGCCGGCAAGGCGACGCACGCCTGTGAAATGACCAAGTGGTTCGATACCAATTATCACTTTATCGTGCCGGAACTCCAGCCGGACCAGAAATTCATGTTAGCCTCAAGCAAACTATTCGATGAAGTTGCCGAGGCCAAGGCGTTAGGGATTAAGCCGAAGCCGGTGCTGGTTGGCCCGATCACCTATTTATGGTTGGGCAAGACCAAGGGCAGCGAATTTGAACGCCTGAGCCTGCTGGATAAACTTTTGCCGGTCTATGTTGAAATTCTAAATCGCTTGGCCAAAGCCGGTGTCGAGTGGGTGCAAATCGATGAACCGGCGCTGGTTCTGGATCTGCCGGCGCCTTGGCTGAAGGCGTTCGAGCGTGCGTACCGGGTGTTCCAAAATCCGTCAATAAAATTATTGATCGCTGCTTACTTTGAAAGTCTGTACAACAACACCACACTGGCTTGCAGCCTGCCGGTCGCCGGCTTGCATATCGATCTCGTGCGCGGCGGAAGCCAACTGGACGCCGTGCTGGCTAAATTACCCGCCGGCAAAATCCTGTCGCTGGGCGTCATCGATGGACGCAACATCTGGCGCGCCGACCTGGATGGGGCGCTGAAAATTCTGGAAAACGCCAGGGGAAAACTCGGCGACCGGCTTTGGGTTGCGACCAGTTGCTCATTGTTGCATACGCCGGTCGATCTTGTGCGCGAGGCCAAGCTCGATGCGGAATTAAAAGGTTGGTTCGCGTTTGCCACGCAAAAACTCGAGGAAGTCCGCATCTTAAAGCGCGCGCTGGAGCGGGGCCGCGGCGCGGTGGAAAAAGAGCTTGCCGGCGCGCGCGCTGCGCAAGAGTCGCGGAAAAAATCCGCGCGCATCCACAATCCGCAAGTGAAAAAACGTGTCGTTGGTTTAACCGCAAAGGATGCAAACCGGGATAACGCCTTTGCCAAACGTCGCACAGCGCAGCAAAAATTACTGAATCTGCCGTCTTACCCTACCACCACTATCGGCTCGTTCCCACAGACCGCGGAGATCCGCGCCGCGCGCAGCAACCTTAAAGCCGGCCGCATTACCGAAGCGCAATACAACGAAAAAATGCGCGCGGAGATCGCGCTGGCGGTGAAAAAACAGGAAGAGATCGGCCTGGATGTGTTGGTGCACGGCGAAGCCGAGCGCAACGACATGGTGGAGTATTTCGGCGAACAATTGCAGGGTTTCGCGTTCACGCAATATGGCTGGGTGCAGAGCTACGGTTCGCGCTGCGTCAAACCACCGATTATTTTTGGCGATGTCTCGCGTCCGACGCCAATGACGGTGGAATGGACGAAGTACGCGCAATCGCTGACGAAGAAACCGATGAAGGGAATGCTGACCGGCCCGGTGACTATCCTGCAATGGTCATTTGTGCGCAACGATCAGCCGCGCCCGGACACGGCGCTGCAAATCGCGCTCGCCATCCGCGATGAAGTGCACGATCTGGAAAAGGCCGGCATTAAGGTCATTCAAATCGACGAACCGGCGGTGCGTGAAGGGCTGCCGTTGCGTAAAGCCGACCATCGCGCCTATCTGGATTGGGCGGTGCGTGCGTTCAAGACTTCCGCCGGCGGAGTAAAGGATACCACCCAGATTCATACCCACATGTGTTATTCCGAGTTTAACGACATCATCGACGCGGTCGCCGACATGGATGCGGATGTGATTACTATAGAAACCTCGCGCTCGGATATGGAATTACTCGATGCCTTCGTCAATTTCAAATATCCGAACGAAATCGGCCCGGGTGTGTACGATATTCACTCGCCGCGCGTGCCGGATACGCAGGAGATGGTGCGGCTGATGCGCAAAGCGCGCGATGTGTTGCCGCCGGAACACCTATGGGTTAACCCGGATTGCGGCCTAAAGACACGCAACTGGCCCGAGGTCGAGCAGGCGCTCTCGAACATGGTGCAGGCGGCGCGGATGCTGCGCGCGGAGCAAGCCCAGGCGGCGCGCAGCAAATAATGCCCAAAAAACTAACCCGCCATGCGGCGGGTTAGTTTTTATTCCTGGCTTTGTTTTGTAAATCTTAATTTCTAGTGTCGTGTCCCGGAAATAACCTTACAAAGTAAACGGTAGGTTGGGCTGAACGTAGTGAAGCCCAAGTGCGCCCGCGAAGGCGCGCGATCAGCACGGTGCAAGTCCGTGCCGCAGTAGGCCATGACTGCGAAGCCGAACGTAACTGCGTCACCGCGAGGTGGGGTGGGGAGCAACGGGAGGCGAACGAATGGTCCGTAGGAAGACGAACCCGATTCGGCGGGATGTGGCGGCGAGCCTGCTTGGGTTAGGCGAAGCCTG
>DATGVQ010000197.1:0-5718 GCA_035300145.1 Acidiferrobacterales bacterium
GCGTGTACAGCATCGAAGGCCCTAGCATAACGTTAATAAATAGGAGCCAACGATGACACAGAATGAAAAAGCAGCTATCCCCTACATTCGCCGTATTCTCGCAAAGAAAATCAAACTGTTACGTGCTGCCCGCGGCTGGTCGCAGGAAACCCTGGCGGAACTCTGTGGTTTCTCCCGCAGCTACATCGCCAATATCGAAAGCGGTAAACACAACCTGAGCCTCGATAACCTGGAACGCATCGCCAAGGCATTTGAAGTCCCGATTGCCGAATTATTGAATCCGGATTTTAATCTGCGCATCGATCAGCCGCAGGTGGCGTATTTTCTCGATGCTGCCTTTGGTTGACGCGGTGGGCTAAAAATATAATACTATATAACCTTGAAGTTGTATAACATAGGAGCTATATTGTGACATGGGGAGTGGAGTATACGGATGAATTCGGTGCTTGGTGGGAAGGGCTCGACGAGGGTACTCAAATTGCAATCGATGCCACCGTCCGGTTGCTCGAAACCAAGGGCCCGCAACTCCCCTTCCCCCATAGCTCCGATGTGCGGGGCTCGCGGTTTGGTCAGATGCGCGAGCTTCGAATTCAGCATAAGGGCGAACCATATCGCATACTGTATGCCTTCGATCCACGCCGTATGGCGATTCTATTGATCGGCGGCAACAAAGGCAGTAACGATCGCTGGTACCAGGAATACGTACCGCGGGCGGATAAACTGTACGAGGATCATCTGGCCACGTTAGTGAAAGAGGGTTTGATCAATGGCAAAAAAGTTTAGTGAACTACGTGCGCGCATGTCGCCGAAGGCCCGAGCGCAGTCCGAGGCTATGACAGCCAAGCTTTTGGAAGAGATGCCGCTACAAGAGCTGCGGCAGGCCCTCGATCTGACGCAAAAGGAAGTCGCTCAATCGCTCAAGATCGAACAGGCCGCGGTCTCAAAAATGGAAAAGCAGACCGATATGTACCTCAGCACACTGCGCCGCTTTATCGCCGCAATGGGCGGGGAACTCGAGATCGTCGCGCACTTTCCGGAAGGCCCGGTACGCATTACGCAATTCGGAAATGTCGATGAGGGCGCTCCACGCGCGCGAGGTTCTCGGTAGATAAAACCGGGGTACGTCCCCCGGTTACCATACTCGCGGAACTCTGTGGTTTCTCCCGCAGCTACATCGCCAATATCGAAAGCGGCAAACACAACCTCAGCCTGGATAATCTGGAACGCATCGCCGAGGCATTTGAAGTGCCGATTGCGGAATTATTGAATCCGGATTTCAATCTTCGTATCGAACAGCCGCGGGCGGCGTATTTTATTGGCGCCGCCTTTGGTTGATTTTAGTCCCTGTGGCCCTAGTGGTTCACGCGTTCATATGTCCGCGTGAACCACGCGGCTGCGGTAAGAAAGATGATACCGGCGACTACGGTTTTCACGTCAGCGGGCCGTTTCTTTCCGGATTGTGATCTGGCACAATCGACCCGAAGCGGATGGTCGCCAGTCTATCGCGATAGCAATTGTGCTATCAGCCCGTACCGGCAATTATTCAGTTAGCGTATCTATGGACTCCCCCCAATTTGCAAGGAAGAGATCAATCCGGATAACGACGGTAAAGATTGCGCGTATCTATGCGGTCTGTTAGTGAGCACGGGTATGGTATCATCAAGCGCGGCAAGGACTTGAGACAAGGCAGTAAGCCCCAGTTACGATAACGGAGTTGGCGATGGTCTACGACTCAATTATAGATGTATTGATCGAAGCGTTTTCATCTGACCACTGCAACTATAGTGACGAAAAGATTTCTAGCTACGATCCGCACTTCTCGGGCGAGCGACCAACGAAAGAAACAATAGTTTTTGAGCTGTTTAGGCTAGATCTCTTCCAGTTATTCGCCGCTCTGACTAGTGGCAGCGTACAAGAATCTGCATTTAGTCCGCATGCAGGACGCATCTATGGCGAAGTTTCGGAACGATGGGCCAAGAAGCTAGGAATACATATGAGCGGCGATCCGCACGCCTTGATCGAGGATTATGTCCGAGCAGCGCATAGTGCGAGCTGGGATACCGAGAAGCCTACCGGAAACCCGTTTTATGCCGCAGCCAGCGTCTTTGCGGATAGCCTGGGCATTTTGGCAAGGCAAGGCAGGCATAATACATAGACTCGCTGATGCCGGCTGGATTGGAGAGCATATTATTCTGTACGTTAAAACCATCTGTAAGATGGCTAAGACGCCGTAAGTAGATCACGGTACAGTGACAGGAAGTCGATGAAACCGACTGTTCCAACGGCAATTCCGAATCAGTTCGCGTAGGATGGGTGAAGCGAAGCGATTGTCGTGCTGCCAGATCACCCGTACTGCGTTTGGACGCTGCAACCTGCGGATACCGATTTTTCTTCTCGTTGGCGAAAAATTAAAGCCATCTTCTTGCGCCAACTACCTAAAATTGAGCGGCGATCCCCGAATCGAATAGGTAAGGGCGAGCGCGGGATTTGGCAACGGCGTTTCTGGGAGCATGCCTTGCGCGGCTGACACGCAATTCTAGTGATTATTGGGCCTTAGGAGTAGCAATGGAAAACACGAACATCCCGCAAGACATGATAGATGCACTGGCTGAGTTTAACAGCACCGCCGACCAGATCGTTGCCTCGTTTGTCCAAACGGTGGAGTTACAGAAACCGCCACAAATCATCTATCACTACACAAATGATGTTGGACTGAAGGGAATCCTGCAGACTGGTCAAGTTTGGCTAACTGATATTTTCAATCTCAATGATCCCTCCGAGTTAAGACACGGCTTTTCCCATGCGGTCAACATCCTGAACAGCAGGGCAGCCGATGGCCCACCAGAAAGCAAGACATTCGCTAGACATTTTGGCGCCTTCCACCAAGGAGGACTGCAAGGATCTGCCCACTATTTCGTCTGTTCGTTCAGTTCGTGCGGTGATGACCTTGGGCAATGGCGAGCATATGCTGATAACGGGCGTGGTTATGTACTCGGGTTTGATACCAAGGGCTTGGAAAATGCTTTTACGAAAAAAGACGGAGCTCCAATACCGGACAACCACACTTTCCCTGTCACATACAAAGACGCTACCCTTGTGGATATTCACAGCCAGCTGATCGACAACACGTTTGACCTGATATCCCTGCCGAGCGGCAAACACCTAGAAAGCGCGTCCAAAAATGCCTACATGCAGGAATTGTCTAGTTTGCTTTCGGTACATGCGCTGACCGCCGCAGTGCTTTTCAAACACGAAGCTTATAACAACGAAAGGGAATACAGGTTCCTACAGGTGTACAGGGCCGATCTTCCACCCCCCGAAGTGAAACAGAGATATCGCCCGTATGAGCTGGTAAAGTACAGAGAATTTGACTGGAGGCGCCCGGGGGCCAGGGCGCTAAAGCAGATTGTTATTGGACCTGCCGCAGATCGCTCAAAAACTACTCAGTTTGCGAAAGATTGTTTGGTTGCGTTCCACGAAGGAGACGTCGAAATAGGGTGTTCTCCAATTCCGTACCGTGCTGTGTGACGTCCTAAAGCGATAAAGGCGCTACCAGGGACGCTACCCTTTTTTGAAATCAATGGGGTCGCACTCGATTGATTTATCGCTAACCAGAAATGCTTAAGGTAGTGCCAATCCTATCTGAACTGACATTTCCCTGTTAATTCCCTGTTCCGATGCGTCTTCAAAAAGGGCTTGGCGACTGGAATTGGCTCTGGACGTGGGTTTCCGCCGGGTAGGGTATAAATTGAGGTGTCAATAGTTACGAAATTCCCTGTATTTTTCCCTGTTAGCAGGGAATTCATGTCAGGGTGGAAATGCTTAAGGTAGTGCCATTCGGGACGGAGGGATTAAACTTTAGGCGATTAATGCGATTAATGGATCAATGGGGTCGGCGCTAATTATTAGCCTATTTTACGTGTCACGTCTCCGGTTTTTCCGAGCACCGGTTTAAGGTACCGCCCGGTATAAGAGATTGAATGGTCCGCAATCTCTTCAGGTGTGCCGACGGCGACGATATCCCCCCGCCATCGCCGCCCTCCGGCCGTAAGTCGATGATCCAATCGGCGGTTTTAATGACGTCGAGATTGTGTTCGATCACGATAATGGTGTTGTTGTGGTCGCGCAGACGACGCAGCACGGCTAAGAGTTGTTTAGTGTCGTGAAAATGCAACCCGGTAGTGGGCTCAGTTCGCGCTAGCCGAGAGAATTAGGAGGCCGATTTGCCGCCATCGACGCTGATGATGTGACCCGTGATGAATGGCGCCTTGTCGGATGCCAGAAACACGATGGTCTGGGCGATCTCCTCGGGCTTCCCTGCGCGTTTGAGCGGCACGCCCGCGATCAGGCCGGCCTTCCTGTCGACACTGCCGGTGAACCTGTTCAGCATTTCGGTCTCGACCGGACCAGGGGCGACCGCGTTGACGCGTACGCCGTGTGTCGCCGCTTCGAGCGCCGCCGCCTTCGTCAGCCCTTCGACTGCGTGCTTGCTGGCCGTGTACATGGATGCGCCTGGCGCACCTTTATGACCCATGGTTGACGACAGATTCACGATGCTGCCGTGCCCCTGCGCCAGCATTACGCGCAGCTCATGCTTCAGGCTCAACAGCGTGCCGAGCACGTTGGTCTCGAAGGTGGCCGCGTAGCTGTCGGCGGACTGTTCCGTCACAGGCCCGGGCTGGCCTTCGGTACCGGCGTTATTCACGGCCACGTCCAGGCGGCCAAAGCGCGCGACGGTCTGATCGACTAGGCTGCGCACATCGTCTTCGTGGCGCACATCGGCGCGAACGTATTCAGCTTCCGCGCCGAGGGCACGCAGTTCGGTGGCCAATGCCTGGCCGGCTTCGTCGCGTCGGCCGGAAACGACGATGCGCGCGCCTTCATGAGCGAAAGCCAAGGCTGTGGCACGTCCGATGCCTGTAAGGGCGCCGGTAATCAGGACAACGGGGGCATTCATAAGACTCTCCTTGAAAGGTGGTTGACGCAGCATGCTCTGCGGTGAGTAAATTATGGACGTACGTATTAGATTAGACAGGTCAGCGAATAGGGAAATTAAACGCCCCTTCTCACGTTACGTTGGGGACAGACCACGGTTTTCGATAGCGCGCGACGGCTTTCCCGACCTTCACGCGGCTATGGCTTCTTCGCGGGCGTTAAGAAGGAACGGGCTTTGCCCTTGCAGCCAGTCGTTACGACTGACAAAGACACGGCTGACGCTGGCGGCGTATTTAAGCGAGAGCGCCACGATGAGCTTTCCGGTGCGATCCACCTCGGCAGCGTAGGACGGAACCTCATCCAGCACGATAAGGATATCCACGCCTGACTCGCGGTTACCCTGTCCGCGCGCATGGGAACCGTAAAGATAAATGCCGTGCAGCCGGCCGGCGTACAGCGACTGAAGGCCGGCTTTCAACTCTCCTAAGAGACTGTGAAGTTTTGGACTCATATTGGTTAGATTATACGACCGAGATTCACCGCGCGCCATGGGGAAGCGACGCGAAGGTAGTGTCTCAGTTTGAGTTTCGGCTTCCGACCCACGCGGACACTCACGCAAATTGAAAAACCGTGGTACTTCCACTATTGCTGTCCTCTGCCTACTGTAGGCACGATGAAGACGCTGTTTTACTCACTATTGGCGATCGGTGCCCTCGTCGGGGCGCCGGGTCCGACCGCGGCGGACGATTCCTTCGCGACGGCACGCGGAAAGATGGTGCAGGT
>DATGVQ010000198.1:0-4725 GCA_035300145.1 Acidiferrobacterales bacterium
AGAAAGTCGTCATTACCGAAGCCGATGCGCAGCACTACCAGCCGATCGCGACTTTAGGAGGCCTGAGTCCTCATACCACTACCTCAGCAACTTGGGACCGCGCCTGGCCGCTTAAGCCTGACGTCGTGATGGAAGGAGGGAATATCGGCAAGGATGATCTCGGCCCTTCGGGGATCAGCAGCCTCGATCTGCTCACCACGCACCACAGACCACTCGAACGGCTGTTCTGGACCACCAACGCCACAAGCGCCGCGTCGGCTTTGTCCGCGAAGATGGCCGCGCAACTCATGGCAGCCTACCCCACGCTGCGTCCAGAAACGATCCGCGCACTGATCGTGCACTCGGCTGAATGGACGCCCGCGATGCGCCAAATGTACCTGCCGGCGAACCCCAGCAAGAATGACTACATGAACCTAATCCGGCACTGCGGCTGGGGTGTGCCGAATCTGGAGCGGGCGCTTTGGAGCGCCGGAAATTCGTTGACGCTGGTGGTTGAGGACGTCGTTCACCCGTACAAAAAAGACCAAGGCGAATCTGTTAAAACCCGCGATATGAATTTGCATGCGCTGCCATGGCCAAAGGAGCAGTTGGAAGCCCTTCAAGATGCCTATGTACAAATGTACGTCACACTGTCGTACTTCATCGAACCGAATCCTTCGGCGCGCGGGACCGTATCCAAATTCCACTATCCGTCCCACCGTCTAAGGTTCGACGTGCAGCGACCCTTGGATGAGTCGACTGACGATTTTGTGGCGCGAATAAATGCCGCCGCAGCCATCGCAGACGAGGGCGAAGCGGGAAACCCAAAGGATCCGAAGTGGCGCCTCGGTGAAACTCTACGGCACCGAGGTTCGCTTCATCAGGATGTGTGGGAAGGTACCGCAGCCGATCTCGCTAGCCGCGGTTTTATCGCGGTCTACCCCGCGATGGGGTGGTGGCGCACCCGGCCAGCACTGCAACGCTATAACCTGCCGGCCCGCTACAGCCTGATCGTGTCGATCCGAACCGAACAGACTGAAATTGACTTGTATACTGCAATTGCCCAGCAGGTCGGAATAGCAGTAGAAATAGAGACCTAACCGTCGCGAATGGACGCATTCTGTGTAAACCCTTGCGCCCTTTGCACGCGCATTACAGATTGCCGTGCGGTTTTGCCTGCCTTTCACTACTTGGAAACGAGCTAGTCATGCAGCTGCAGGTGTCGCGCTGAATCGCCCCCGCATTGCTAGACATTCTTGAGCCGCACAAACGACCGCCCCTGGCCGATAGCGGAAATTCAAACTGAGACACTACCGGTTACCGGGTCCGATATTAATTCGATGCCCGGTAACAATATTTATTTCTACGCCAAGGCTTCCTTTAGCAGCGCATCTTTTAACACGTCCTTGTTGGGGGTCAGGCCCAGGCCCGGATCGGGATTCAGCTTAATAACATCATCTTTCGGATGTGGCGCGTTCTTCCAGATTAAATCTTCGACAAACTTCATGCCTAAGTGGAATTCCACCCGCCAACCGTTCATTAAGCCGGCCATGGTGTGCATATTAAGTCGCGGCCAGCCGCCGCCGTTGGCGATCGGCAGATTATAAATCTGCGCCAGATGCGCGACCTTGCGGGTTTCGGTATACCCGCCGTTATAGGCACAGTTGGGCTGTAGAATATCGACCGCCTGTTTCTCCACCAGTTCACGCAGACGCCAGCGGTGGCCTTCCATCTGGCCGGCGGCAATCGGTGTTTTGGTGCCGCGGCGCAAGTCATGCAGGGCGCGCGCATCGTTTTGAAACAAGGGTTCTTCTATCCAGGTGAGATTGTAATCTTCCACCGCGCGCAGAAACATCTTCGCCTCGACCGGATTGAACATGTAATTGGCATCGCACATCAATTCGACGTCATCGCCCACCGCCTGTCGCACCGCGCGCACGCGCTTTGCGTCCTCGGCCCAGCCTTTGGCGTGCACCGCGACCACCATCTTCAAGCGGCTAAAGCCCGCCTTAACCTGGCGCGCCGCCGCTTCGACTAATTGTTCGGTGGTGTATTCGGGAAAGCCGAAGGTGATGTAGGCGGGCGCCCAGTCGCGGTAGCCGCCCAGCAGTTGTGCGCAGGTGCGGCCCACGTGCTTGCCGTGAATATCCCAGCAGGCGATATCAAGCGCGGATAAGGCGCTCGATACCACGCCGGTCATGGCGCGTGGATTGAGTTTCCACCAGACTTTATAATGAATCGCCTCGGTGTCGCGCGGGTCCATATCTTTGACCAGCGGCAGAAAGTCGTTTTTGAGCGCGGTAACGACGGCGGAAGGCAGGAAATGACCGGTCATGCCGTAGCCGGTCATGCCGTCATCGGTTTCCACCTCACAAAACACAATCTTCCGGTTTTCAATCGGCTTATCGATCAGAGGGACGCTCACCTTAAAGGTATGTACGCTGGCCCTGATGTCTTTGATTTTCATATTTTAATGATGCCCCCAAAAGTCTTTACATTATCAATAAATCCACTTTCCCTGGTTTGGGAGGTGTGAATATATAGCTTGGATTGGAATAGCGACGATTAGGAGTGATCGCAGGCATGCTAACAAGCACTTTTTTTACCCTTCTTCCAGTCGATTTAATTATAGCAACCGGAGCTAACTGCTCTTCGAAGCTTCGATAATAAAACCGGGTCTTCTATAAAGCAACTTTAGTTTTATTAGCGGCACTACGTCCCTATACCGCGACGGGCAGGAAGCCCAAGTGCCGCGGGCGCAGGGAGGCGCGAGAGCGGCCACCGAAGGGTGATGAAAAACGAGTTTTTCATCACCCTGCTAAAGTCGTATACTGATGTTCTCTTAACGAAATATATTTTATGCGGCGGCATTTAAAATAGAGGGCTCATGAACAGTGGGAGATAGGAAACAATGAAGAACCAAGCTTTTCGCGGCGTTTTAGTACCGGTGTTGACTCCCTTCACCAAGCAACTCGCACCTGATACTGAGCGGTTTGTCTCGTTCTGCCAGTGGCTGCTGGCGCAGGGCGCGGACGGCCTCGCTGTCTTCGGCACCACCAGTGAAGCCAACTCCATGTCGCCGGAGGAGCGGATGGAGTTGCTCGATGCGCTGGTCGCCGCCGGTGTGCCGTCCGAGAAGCTGATGCCGGGAACCGGCGCCTGCGCATTGACCGACAGCGTCAAGCTTATTAAGCACGCGGTTAATAAAGGCTGTGGCGGCGTATTAATGCTGCCGCCGTTCTACTATAAAGGCGCGAGCGATGAGGGATTATTCAGCTTTTTTTCCGAGGTCATACAAAGAACGGGTTCTGCTCGTCTGCGCATGTACCTCTATCATATTCCACCCGTCGCCCAAGTCCCGTTTAGCCTCAATCTCATTGAGCGGTTGATTAAGGCCTACCCGGAAACAGTCGTCGGCATCAAGGACAGCTCCGGTGATTGGAGCAATACCGATGCCATACTCAAGCGGTTTCCCGGTTTCGGCACCTTCGCCGGTTCGGAAGTATTCTTATTAGATACGCTGAAAGGCGGCGGGGCAGGGTGCATCACCGCCACCGGCAACGTCAACGTCGCCGGCATTAGGAAGGTTTATTTGAACTGGCAGCAGCCTGAGGCGGGCAAGCTTCAAGCCGACATTAGCCGTATTCGAAAGACCATCCAGGCCTATCCGATGGTTCCCGCGCTCAAACGGATGGTGGCGCACTTCCATCAGGATGCGGCCTGGCAGCAGCTTAGGCCGCCGTTTGAGAGACTGCCCGATCAGCAAGCGGAAAAGCTGTTTGCGGAATTAACCCAACTCGGTTTTTCGCTGCCGAGGCGCGACGCCGTTGATGAGCGTCAGGCGACTTCTAAGCGTGGGTAGTGTCTCAGTTTGAATTTCCGCTATCGGACCCAAGAGCGGACAATCCGGGTCCATGGCTGGCTATTTCCTGGACGTGGAAAGCGTGGGCAGCGCGAGCCTGCTCGATCTCGACCAATTCCGGGATCCTTTCGCCTACACGCTCAAGATCGCCACCACCAGCGCCGGCGAGACGAAGGAGACAACCATTGACTTGGTCGAGACCTTCAACTGGCTGCTGGGACTGAAGGTAAAACACATCGATGCCCAGAAGGGCTTCCTGACCGTGACCGGCGAGAAGCGCGCCGGCGGCCACACGCTCGTCATCTGGCGCCGGCTTTCCGACGACCCGGTGGCGGATAACGCGGCGCTGGAGAAGTTCCTCGGCGAGATCGCCGTCAAGCCGGCGGACACCGAGTTCGAGTACATCTACGTGAACGGCTCGCACACCCTCACCGATCCGCACAACAAGGTCCACCTCATCGAAGAGGCCTTCCAGAGGCTGATGTTCGACGGCGGCAACTTCGAGTCTTTGGAGTAAACCACCCATGGCCGGGACAGGAAAACGGAACCCACCCGCTTCCTTCAAGGGAAACGAGGGCGATATTCTTTTATACCAGACGGAAGATGGCGCCACGCGGCTGGAAGTGCGTTTTGTCGACGAAAGTGTCTGGCTTTCGCAGGCGCAGATGGCGGAATTGTTCCAGACCACAAAGCAGAATGTCAGCCTGCATATCCGCAATCTGTTCGAAGAGGGTGAGTTGCGGCGCGAGGCAACCGTCAAGGATTCCTTGACGGTTCGGCAGGAGGGTAAACGGAGCGTGCAGCGGCAGGTGGAGCTGTTCAACCTGGATGTGATCATGGATTATTGTGAATCCTGTTGTCTTAGGCAACGGCAAACCTTTATT
>DATGVQ010000199.1:0-9025 GCA_035300145.1 Acidiferrobacterales bacterium
TTAGGATCGTACAGCCATTGCGCGCCTTGCATCGCCCCACGCAGAAAGCGCACGACCTTGTCCCCATTCGCCTTGACCCAGTCCTTGCGCGCGACGTAAACGATCGCCGGCCCCTCAAACGCCTGGTCGACCGAGCCCAGCCGCCGCATCCCTTCCGACTCGGCCTTAAAGTCGGCCGGCTGCGCCAGCAGCGTGGCCTGCACTGCGCCCTTGTGCAATGCGGCGTAGCGGTTGGGTGTGCCGCCGAGTTGGATAGTTTGGTAATCGCCCGGCTTGAGCCCCTGTTTTTGCAGCAACAGCCGCAGCAAGAACGTGGAGGCGTCGTTGATGGCGGATACGCCGATGGTCTTGCCTTTCAGGTCGGCGAAGGTCTTGATCTCCGGCCGCGCCATCAACGCCCATGGCACTTTGGTCACCTCGTTGCCGATAATCACCAGGGAGCCGCCCTTGTCGATGGCATTGATCACCAAGTCCGGGATGGTGCTGACGATGTCCACCGCGCCGGTCAAGACGAACTGGATGGACTGCGACGCGGCGTCGATCTTGGTCGGGCTGACAGTTAGCCCCTGCCGCCGCATAAAACCCTTATCCATCGCCGCAAACACGTCCCAGTAATACGCGGTCGAGGTTACATAGCCCCATTTGATCTCGGCCGGGTCTTTGTCCGCCGCCCGCGCCTGGTAATAGACGGCCATGCCGGCGAACACCGCCAGCAACAGCTTGAACAAACGGTTTCTCATGACCTCACCCCTTTGTTTAACATAATTGAGTGCTTACATGCCGTTCAGCGCTATCAGCGTCGGGCTCAAAACGGCTTCTCGCCCAATATGATCACCCGCCGCAACATACGGCGTTCCCCGGCGTCGAAATCACTGCGGGCGTGCAGACTGCAGCGGTTATCCCAGATAATCAGCTCGCCGGGCGTCCAGACATGTTCATAAACAAACTGCGGCTGCTCCTGGTGATCGAATAGAAATTTCAGGATTTCATCGCTCTCCGCGCGCGGTATATCGAGGATATATTGCGTCATCAGCCGGTTCACGTACAGCGCCTTGCGACCGGTTACGGGGTGCGTGCGCACGATAGGATGCGCGTAGGACGGCGCGTCCGTTCTAATCTCTCCCTGCGGCCGCGCGGTCGCGCTGCGGTCGTAGTCATAGACGTTCATGGCCTTGCGCCCGGAGATGCGGCGCTTCATGTCTTCCGGCAGCGTGTCGTAGGCTTTATACATATTGGCAAACAAGGTATTGCCGCCGCGGGACGGGATTTCGATCGAATAAAGCATGGTCGCCGCGCACGGGCGTTCGACGTAGCACTGGTCGGAATGGAAATACATCTCGCCGTCCGGCAGGGCGCCGATCAACTTGCCGTCCTTTTTGACATTGGAAACCAGCATCACCGCGGGATGGCCGGTCATGCCGTCGTTTTTATTGACCAGCTTCGCCAACTCGCCGAAGCGCCCGGCGAAACGCACCTGGTCCTCTTCCGCCAGCCGTTGTCCGCGAAACAACAAGATGTTGTAGTCGTACCACGCCTGCCGGATGCGTTCGAACGTCCCTGCGTCCAGCTCCCGTGACAAATCGACGCCGACGATCTCCGCGCCGATTCCCGGCGACAACGGCAGAATTTTGATAGCGGAGTTTTTTAAGTCCGCTGCAGGTCCTTTGTGCGCCGTGGTGTCGTTAGCCTCGTTCATGATCGAGTCCTATCAGGCCGCGATCCGCTGATGGCCGCTGTTTTCCGCGTACGCCTCTTCCCGGTATAGGCCCACGGCGCGCATCAACGGCTCGTCGCTATACGAAAACAGGATCGTCTCCTCTTTTGCCGCGGTGTTGACGTGCTCGTGCAGCGCCCACACCGGCACGCAAAAGGTATCGCCGCGCTTCCAGGCGTATTTCTTCCCGTCGATCACGCTGTAGCCCTCGCCGCGGAACACGAAGTACACGGTGCTGCTGGCGTGCCTATGCGCCTGCGTGTGCTCGCCGGAACGCAGCAATTGCAGGTAGCAGGAGACCGTGCGCAGGGCGGAGCCGCCGGTGACCGGATTGAGATATTCCAGATATACGCCGTCGTGAGGATCGCCGCCCTTCTTCTTCTGCGCCTGTAGCTCATCATACGCCTGCTCGAAACGGTAGATCAACGGCAGATAGTCGCCCTCATCCAGCTTACGCCGCACCGGCCGCATAGTACCGGTGCCGACCAGGCGCCGGCTATGGTCGGCGTCGCGCGTCACCGGCTGCATGGGTTCGGTGTAGGGCTGGAAGAACATGCCGCGCAGAATCGTGGTGAGCGAGGCGTCGATGCCGTCCAGCCAGATAATATTATGGTCGGTCTGATTGCCGTGATCGTGCCACATCCATGCCGGGGTCAAGGTGAGGTCCCCCTCGTTCATGACTACCCGTTCGCCGTTCACCGTGGTATAGCCGCCGTTGCCCTCGATGATGAAGCGGATGGCGTTCGGCGTGTGCCGGTGCGCGGGCGCGATCTCGCCCGGTTTAATCAATTGCAGCGAGGCGGTGAGGCTATGGGTGGTACCGTAGCCGCCCTTGAGCGCCGGGTTGACCAACAGCAGCACGCGCCGCTCGCCGCCCTTGGCCGGATCGATCACGTCGCCGGCCTTCATCAAACGGGGAATCGCCTCGTCCCAGCGCCATACGTACGGGACGCCGGTATCGGTCGGGGCCTTGGTCAATACCTTGGGCGCGATGCGCCATAAACCGTCGAAATTATTGGCAAGCAAATCCTCATGAAACAAATCTATATTGATCTCGTTCATATGCGTGCACTCCTATGATAGTCAACCGTTATCTAAAATTTGATAGGTTGCTGAAAGGCACTTAAACTACATTCACGCGCCGTTGTCCGACAAAATATCCTGCGCCGACCCGCTCGTGGACCTCGCGCAACCGCGCCACGTCCTCGGGGCCCAGTTCCTTGGAAGGCCAGCGCGGAAACATCTTGATCTCTAAGCCGCGCAATTTCAACGCCTCTTTATAGGCAATGCGGCCCCTGGTCTTCCATAGTTCCATCACGATGCCGGCAATCGCATCGAGCTGGTAATGATAGTGAATCGCCTTGGCGAAATCGTCCAGGGCCAAGGCGTCCCAAAAACTGACGCATAATTCCGGCACATGCGCGGTCGGCGGGTTGACGGTGCCGTCGAACCCCTTGGGCTTGCCCGTCAACAGGTTGGAGACGCCGGCGCTGAAGATGGCGATATCCTCCGGCAACAGGCGCAGATATTCGAGCGCGCGCTCCACGCTCATGATATTGAGCTTGATGCCACGAATGGAGGGGATCGCCTCCTTCAGGCGCAACACCCGTTCCACTTGCATATGGATGCCGCTGTATTGCGGATTGTCATAAATGAACAGCGGAGAATCGACCGCCTCGGCGATACGGCGGTAATGTTCCAGGATTTCATATTCGGTGTGGTCGCTGTAATAGAACGGCGGCACGATCGCGATCGCTAGGCTGCCGAGGCCCTTGGCGTGCTTGGCGAGATCGATGGCGGAGAACACATCCACAGTGCCGCAATGCACTACCAGCGGGATACGGCCGTTAACCGTCTCCGCAATCAACTCCGCCACGCGTTTGCGCTGGTCCACGCTCATCGCCGGCCCCATGCCGAACGAGCCGCATGGAAACAGGCCGTGCACATGTGCGTCGAGGTAAAACTGCACTAACGCGCGCATACCCGGCTCGTCCACCTCACCGTCATAGTCAAAAACAGTGGGAATGGGTACCAGAATACCCTGCAGCAGTTTAGCGGAAGCGCGCGGACGTCCGGCGCGCGCGGTGGTTGCGATGTCGTTCATTTCAGTAATCCTACTTCCCGATAAAACCGCGCAGCGCCGGGATGCAACTGGTAATTGCCCTTATCCACCAGCATCTCCCGCTGGTAGCGCTTGAACACCGGGTGCACGCCTTGATAGTAATTGAAGTGGGTATAAACGGCCTTGGCGATTTTGTAGGTGAGCGCGTCGGGAACGGATTTGCCGGCGGAGAGATAACACCCGGTAGAAGTCGCATAATAATCTTTCGGCCAGAAGGAATAACTGTTTGCCTTAATTACTCCGGTTCTGATGCCCAATTTCGCCGCAATGCGGTCGATGGCCTCCGGTTCCAGCGGAACCAAGGAAATCTTCGTGGTCGTGCCCATCTCCACGAAGCGCCGGTCCGGCGGAAACGAGGTGCTGATGATCATATCCAGCTTGGCATCCTTCACCATATCCATGGAGATGTTGTCAGGGACGTAAAAAATCTTGCCGCCCCAGGCGAGAATATCCTTCTCGGTGACGCCATAGTAGTCGAAGATCGCGCGCGCCAGATTATAGACTGTAAGATTGCCCTTTTGGTTAACCGAGACCCGGACCGGGACGCGCTTCTTCACCAGGTCCGCGAAAGTGCCAATCTTGTACTTTTCCAAAAAATCAGCGCGCGCCAAGACATGCAGCAACAAACCGTCGGTGACACGCGCCACCAGGCCGAAATCGTCCTTGGAATAAGCGCGCAGATAAGGCGCCTCGCCCGCAAGCGCCGCTTGTACTTCCAGGTCGCAATGCCCGGTGGACAACGGCACCTCGCCTTTTAACATACGTGTAAACGAACCGGCGTTGTTGCCCGGTTCATAGACGATTGAGGAACCGGGATATTCGCGCCGTACCATTTCATTGATAGATTCCCCGACCAAAGAAAACATCCCTTGTGCGGACGCGCCCGCCACTGTGGCTTTTACCGGCGATCGGTCGTCATCTGCCGCCGACCGAGCTGCGATCCCCGCGCACAATAAAAAGCCGATCACTGTCAGTTTCGTAAAATGGTGACGCATGTTTATGCCTCCACTAAGATCTTTGCTCAAGCGTATTCATTCCACAACCCTTCTTTTTCTCGTCTGGGCGGGGAACAGCGAGCCGGCATTGCGCTGGCTTAAAATCAAGCCGCCGCCGAGAATAATGCCGGCGATATTGAAAAGCCACCCCGGACAGACCGAGAAAAATCCGGCGGCCAGCAATAATACCCGTTCCCACCAGGCCAGGGCGCCTTTATACCAACCCTCCGCGCCGAGGGCGAAAAAATAAACGCCGATAAAGGTGGTGGCGGCGGTCAAAAGAATTTGGTACCAGTCGCCTTTAAGTAACAGCGCCGGCTCGTAGACGAAAATAAAAGGAATAATAAAAATGACGGAGGCCAGCCGTGTCGCCTGCCAGCCGATCGCCATGGGCGACGCCTCGGCGATACTGCTGGCCACATACGCCGCGATCGCCACGGGAGGGGTAATCGCGGACAGCACCGCGTAATAAACCAAAAACAGGTGCACCTCGAACAGGGGCAGGCCCATTTCCACCAGCATCGGCGCAATCAATACCGCCACCAGCGCGTACACCGCGATCACCGGCATACCCATACCCAAGAAGACCGTGATCATCATCGCGATAATCAAAGCGAATAATGCATTCCCGCCGGTAATGGACAGCATCACCGACGACACCTTGCCGGTGATGCCGGTCAAGTTTAATACCCCGATGACGATACCGGCCGCGGCCACGGCCGCGATCAGCGGCCCTAACGCGTAGCAGGCATTCACGCACACGGCGACAAAGCGCCGGGGCGTGATTCGGATTTCGCGCCGCAGCCAACTGACGGCGATCATGGTCAATACCGCCAGCGCGCCGGCGTAACCGGGCGTATAGCCCGCCAGTAACAGCCAAATCAGCACCGCGAACGGGATCGTATACAACCAGCCGTCGCGACACACCTGCCCGATACTCGGAATCTGTTCCTTGGGCAAACCTAAGATACCTAACCGCACCGAGCGATGGTGCACCTGGAAATAAATCGAGGCGTAATAAAGCAGGCAGACAATCACCACCGATTTCGCGATGTCCACGTATTTAATGCCGGTAAACTCCGCCATCATGAATACCACCGCGCCCATCACCGGCGGCACCAGGCTGCCGCCGGTGGACGCCACGGCCTCGACCGCGCCGGCGAAAACCGCGGAATACCCCATCCTCTTCATGATCGGAATATTCACCGAGCCGGTCACCATGACATCGGCCGCGGGACTGCCCGAGATCATGCCGAACATTCCGCTCGACACCACCGCCACTTTCGATACGCCGCCCACGCGGCGGCCGGCGAACAGCGCCGCGAGATTGAAAAAGAAACGCCCGCCGCCGGTTTCCTCGAGAAACTTGCCGAACAAGATAAACAAAAACACGTATGCCGCCGCCACTTGAATGGGACCGCTGAAAATGCCGCCGTTGATGCTGATGATCATCTGTTCGATGAAAAACGCCGGCGTGAATTCCCGGTGCGCCAGCACGCCGGACAGGTGATGGCCGAAAAACAGATAGGCCAGCAGTGCGTACACCACCACCGACAAGCCGAAGCCGACGCAACGGCGCGTCAACTCCAAGGTTAATAATACAACTACAGTGCCCACGGCCAGATCGAGCGCGGTGAATTCGCTGATGCCCGCGACCCATTCCACGTAGCGTGGTGTCTGAAAAATAAAATAGACGCTGCAAGCGAAGCTCAGCGCCGCCAATGCATAATCGAGGAGAGTTAAATGAGGGTTCTTTTGCGTCGAGGAGACGGTTAAGAAAGTGGTGGTATACAAAACACCGACGAACACCACCGCCAGCGTCAAAGGCTGCATTGAGCCTAAGAGCGCGAACCAGATCTCGAATACCGTCAGCGGTACCCCGAGCAGGGCGATGACCAGGTACAGCTTCCCGGCCGGCTTGATGCGGCGTCCCTCGTTGAATATAGCGAGAGCCGCTTTGATCATGGTGCTCCCGCTCTTATCCTATCGCGGCGCCGCGTCTTTACGTTCATAACCTACCTACACGTAATGAAACACGTCCCTATGTAGAATCGATTTTGCACGTTGTTATGAGGTTCCCAAGATGCCCTTGGCGATGACAACGCTATCTACCGCCGGCTTTTGTCATTTTGGGCAGGCTATCGCCTCCGTCCAGGTCTTTTTTGTGGTAAGCCTCGGTGTGGATCCCATCCAGCATCACCTTCCATGCGCTCAACGACTGCGCCGCCGCGTTGACCGCCGCCTCGATCTTGTCGGGGGTATCGGCGTATTGCTCAAGGATCTGCAAAGACATCTCGCCGTGTATGGCATCCGCCTCCACGTGCAGGTGAAAGAATTCCAGATCTTCGGCGCTCAAACCCAAATGTTTGGACCAGCTCTGCGCGAACCAGGCCGACATATTGCCGCAGTGGGGCTCGTTGGAGCGCTCCAAAATCAGCTTGGCGGCGAGCGCCTCGATCCAACTCCGGTTTTTCGTCATTGTCTCCCACGCCAGGAACGCCACCGTGGTCGTATGCAATGGATCGACGTTGAAAATCTGCTCTTGCGTCAACCCAAGCGCCTCACCCATTTTTATTAGCACGTTGAAATGCGAAGTTTCCTCGTTCGCCTCTTCCTCATACAGGTTTTCGCTGACTAAAAACTGGCGGACTTTTATGATCGGGCAATTCCCCACCACGTTCGCCCAACATTGGCGGCTATGGCGCGTGAACAAGCCGAAATGCCGGGTAAAAATCTGCGCCTGCTCGCGCGTCACGCGCGGCTCTTGCATCCACTTCAAGCTACTCATCGTCTCCAGGGTCAATTCGTCCAAGCGCTTGCGCATGTTTCCCACGACGATACTCATGATGTCAAACCTCGCATAGTTAATGGCAATGTAAGGATCTAAAGCGGAAGAGGCGTTTATCGTCGCCAAGATACGGCAGGGCGCCTGGCTGCGTCAAGCTGAGGTCGACGGAGGCGGTAACCATTGTGGGCATCAGATTCTTAAACGCTCGACCACCTGTCCTTTTACGATGTGGCTCTCGATGATTTCGTCGATATCCTCTTCGTCGACGTAGGTATACCAGACGCCTTCGGGATAAACGACCAGGGTCGGACCCAGCTCGCAACGGTCGAGACACCCGGCGATATTGACGCGGATGCCCCCCGGTCCCGCCAATCCCAGCGATTTTACTTTGTTCTTTGCATAGTCGCGTAACCGGGGCGAGCCATGGTTGGCGCAGCAGGCCGCTCCCGCTTCCCGCTGATTCAGGCAGAAAAATAAATGATGCCGGTAATAAGGTTCTGACATAAATAGGGCCTCGTGGGTTTATGCGCAGGCCGCGCGCGGACCGCCATCCGGCCGGGCGCGGTACCGTAGCCGGCCATTCCAGCAAACACAATAACCGAATCTTCAGTGCCCTGGCAACAGCCGGCTGATCAACAGATTAGCGCCGATCGCCAAAATAAATATGAAAAGCAGCAGCGCATACATCTCCGGGATGCGGAAATGATTGTAATGCTCGATGGCGAGAAAACCGAGCCCGCTGTCCGCGAGCTTGATCTCGGCCAGCAGCACGCCGATGATCGCCACGCCCAGGCCCAGGCGCATGCTGATGGCGAGCGAGCGCGCCAGCGCCGGCAGATAAATCCTGCGCGTCATTTGCCACGCCGTGAGCCTGAAACTCCGACCGACGCGAATCCACACCGGGTTGATCTGGCGCATGCCCGCCGCGGTATTCAGCACCACCGGGAAAAACGCCGACAGGGTGCCGAGCGCGATCTTAGATTCCACGCCGACGCCGAACATGAGCATGACGATCGGCAGAAAAATAATCTTGGGCGCCGTGGCCAGGCCGTCCAAATAAGGCGCGATCGCGCGCCCGAAAAAGCGCCGTACGCCCATGACCACGCCGGCCGCCACGCCGGCCGCCAGGCCGATGACGAAGCCGGCGGCGATTTCCCAGCCGGTCACGGCGAGATGGCGGTAGGTGGCGGCGGTAACCAGCAGCTGCGCGAACGCGGCGGCCACGGCCGTCAGCGGCGGCACCACACCTTCGTACAACCAGCCCGAGCGCGCCATTCCTTCCCACAGAATAAGAACCGCGACGACGGTGGCGATACGTATGCGCGCAATGGCAGCCGTACGCGCATTCGTCTTAATCAGCGCGGTCGCAGCCACAGTTCCAGCCTTTGCAGCAGCGATAAAAACAA
>DATGVQ010000200.1:0-5487 GCA_035300145.1 Acidiferrobacterales bacterium
AATAAACCTGCTTCAACTCCGCACCCGATTCGTAGATCACCTTACCGAGCGGCATGGCGATCAGTTTGAGATCGGGCAGCAGACGCTCGAAATCGGCGGCCGACAAGACCGCCAGAAGATGGTTTTGTTTGGGGTTAGGACTGGCCGGCATAAGTGGGGTCATAGGCGTTGCGCGGAATATCGCGTCCTCCATACGGATGATCATAACTAAAAAAGCGACGCTATGCATCATAGAGCACATAGTTATGGATGCTAACGAACGTATAGGGCCCTGCAAATGTTATGCCACCGTCGATAGTTGTAATGATAGGTTGCTGATGACCCGACACGTTCACTAACGCCGCACGTCGTACACCAGTGGCTTCACCGCCGGCCGTTTGTAGCCCTACTCCATCTATAAAAAATCGCCTCCGCGATCCGCCCGCCTGGCTGTAGCTGAATTGCTCAGTGCGGGGTCACCGGGCCGATCATCTCCACCTTTTCGTTTAGTGGCTGCTCTCCTGCCTATGTGTGCTAACGCACAGAACGCACACCTATTGGCGTGTATTAAGGCATACATGAACCCGGTACGAAGCCAGGCCGCGGCTAAGGCAATACCGATATGTGCGGTAGCCAACATAGCGCACTGCGAACGCTATTTTCATTTAATGTTCGCTAACGCACGGCACGCACGCGTATTAGCGTGATTGACTTATACTGGGAAATGGACCGCCGAAGAGGCGACTGAAAAGGAGGAAACAGGCCATGTCGCGTAACATGCACACCAGTACGACTGAGCGCCCGAAAGCAATCCGCAGTACAAAATTGAACGGCAAACAGCGCGAGGGTCTTGATGCGACGAAAGAAAGCACCTCAGGCCGCACAATAGCGCGCTTGCAACAAGCTCCAAGCGTGCAAGAACTCACTCGGGCGTTAATTAAAAGCCGACGGCAGTCCAAAAGCGCGCAGGTTCAAATTAAAATTCTGGCCGAGCGTAATGCCCGTTTACAGCAAGAACTTGTCGACCTCGAGCAAAAAGAAGCGCGGGCCCGCCAACTGGCGTACCACGATGGGCTAACGGGTCTCCCCAACCGGAGCCTGCTGCAGGACCGGTTCAACCAGGCAATGTCACAGGCGAAACGGCATAGCAAACCGCTCGCGCTGTTACTACTCGATCTTGACGAATTCAAATGCGTCAACGATAACCTCGGGCATGCTATCGGCGACAAACTTCTGCTAGCGGTGGTGGAACGCTTGACCGCCAGTATCCGCGGCGCCGACACCGCATGCCGTTACGGCGGCGATGAGTTCGTGATCATGCTGCCGGAAATCGACAGCCCGGTTATGGCTGCCGCAGTCGCAGCGAAAGTCCGCGTGCGTCTGCGTAAGCCCTATATCATCGACGGTTACGAGATTCGTATAACAGCCAGTGTGGGCGCCGCCGTCTATCCGGCCGACGGACAAACTTACGATGAGTTGATCAAGCGGGCTGATATGGCGATGTATCGCGCCAAAACCAGGGGATGCAAAGCCTTGATCACGACGCCGCCCGGAGATACCGGTGCCAAAATCCAAAATCCGGGAGCGTCCAATGGCGCTGATCAGTCGCACGATCATGGTTTTTTTATTCAGGATGAATCGGCAGAGAAGTCGGGGTAGCAGGTACGGAAGCGCGGCGCCGCCGTCCCATGCAAAAGGGTTTTCCCGATCTCATAAATGGAGGAGTCAACGATGAAAAATTCATTGAATAGAAGTTGGGTATTGATGGCTGCGTTGCTGATCGGCCTGGCTGGTTGTGCTGGTACACGGACGCAAGAAAGCGCCAATGGCTTTATCGATGATGCGGCGACCACCACCAAAATAATGGCCGAGATGATCGCCGACAAAGAAATGTGCTCTCCCTATTAACGTCACAACTACTGAAGGTGTAGTGCAGTCAAGTGGATTCGCCCGCAACAAATACGAAGCCGATAAAGTCGTAGCGATTGCGCGCGCCGCCGGAGTGAAATCAGTCGAAAACAACGTTTGTATCAAATCACACATGCAAGGAGATTTATATGAATTGGGATATCATTGAAGGTGATTGGGAGCAGTTCAAAAGACACGTGAAGGAAAAGTGGAGCAAGCTGACCGATAAGCACCTGGACAAGATTGCGGGCAAGCGCGACGAGTTGGTCGGGAAGATCCAGAAAGCCTATGGTGTTACAAAAAACGAAGCCGAGAGACAGATCAAGGGCTTTGAAGAGCGCCACAGGAACTATCTTCCCAAAAATACGGGTTCCTCCGCCGGCGCCGCTATGGCCCCGGATGCGCGCACTGATTCCAAAGTAGGTCATGTACAGTGAAGGTTCATGGACCGATATTTTTATTAAACAAAATTTGCTTGCCAAAGAGATAGCCATGCTTTGACGGCGTCGCTGTATTTTTCGCATGCCATCATGCGGCAGCGCGGGCGACGCCGTTACGATGGCGAAAATCGTATTTTTTGTCTTTCTTGATGCCGCACCGCAGGTTACTGAAAAACGGAGTTTTTCAGTAACCTGCTAACGGGCAAAGTCCGTCGGTATCGATGAAATTCTAATTTCAAGTATCTTCATGAAATCAACTTTGCAAAAGTGCGGGGACAGCGCAAAGCATGTCGCCTAATTGCAGGGCCCGTAATACCACCACCCGCTGTGGAAGCGGATTGGACATCATCTTATTTTTCACTGGCGCGCGAACAGATTGGAACACGACATCCTCCTTTACTTGAATCTTTAATGATTATTTCCCTTTGTCGCGGGAATGACCCAGAATGGTAACGAGGAACCAGAGGTAAAGAATCGGCCCAACGACGGGGCCTATACCGAGCCGCGCAAAATTTAAAAGATATGCATGCTAAATCCAGATGATTTGCTCGCACGGGAATTCCCGGTAGAACGGAACTTGCTGTACCTCAATCATGCCGCGGTTGCGCCGTGGCCGGTGCGGACCATGGAAGCGGTAAATAATTTCGCTACTCAGTGCGTCAATTTCGGCGCGCAAGCTTACGCTCAGTGGATACAAATCGAACAGCATCTGCGCGGTCAATTGGCGCATTTAATCAATGCGCCGGCGGCAAGCGATATTGCTTTATTAAAAAATACTTCTGAAGCCTTGTCCGTGGTTGCACATGGGTTTCCTTGGCAACCCGGCGATAACGTCGTCATTTGTGATGAAGAATTTCCTTCCAACCGCATTGTCTGGGAATCGTTGGCGCGATATGGCGTAACCGTACGCCAAGTTTCCGTGCGTGATGCAGCGCAGCCGGAACAGAGCTTAATGGCCGCCGCCGATGCGCATACCCGTTTGTTATCGGCAAGCTCGGTGCAATATGGCAGCGGCTTGCGCCTCGATCTGGCGTTATTAGGACAATTCTGCAAAGAAAAAGGCCTGGTCTTTTGTGTGGATGCTATCCAGGGACTAGGGGCAATCCGTCACGATGTGCAGGCGATGCACATCGATTTTCTCATGGCCGACGGCCATAAGTGGTTGCTGGGGCCGGAGGGATTGGCGGTATTTTATTGTTCTGCATCTTGGCGCGAGCGGTTAAAGCTGTACCAATACGGCTGGCATATGACCGAGGATTATCTCAATTTTGATCGGCGCGATTGGCAGGAGGCCACCTCAGCCCGCCGGTTTGAATGTGGCAGCCCCAATATGCTGGGCATCCATGCCCTCTCCGCCAGCCTTTCCTTGATTACCGAGCTCGGCATTGGCGAAATCGAACGGCGCGTATTAACCCGCGCGCAACATCTGCTCGCTAACATTAAACGCCATCCCGGTTTGGAGCTGATTACGCCAACGGCAACCGGCCGCTATGCGGGTATAGTGACATTCCGCCACAAAAATATTCCCGCCGCCGCTGTGTTCAAACATCTCCAGGAGAATAAGGTCATCTGCGCCATGCGCGGCGGCGGCATCCGCTTCTCACCGCATTGCTACACACGCCTGGAGACGCTCGATAAAGCGCTTGGGCTAATAGAGAAATTTAGCTGGCCCTGGCGGATCGGAACAGAGTAAAAAAGTTATTGGTTGTGCCGGCGGCGATAATTTCCAGCGGAACCTGTCTTAAATTGGCGAGGCATTCTGCGACATAGCGAACGTAAGCCGGCTCGTTGGTTTTGCCGCGATAAGGCACCGGCGCCAAGTAAGGCGAATCGGTCTCAATCAGCAGGCGGTCGGCGGGGACTTTTGTCGCCACCGCGCGCAACGCCTCGGCGTTTTTAAAAGTCACAATGCCGGAAAATGAGATATAAAAATTCAATGCGAGGGCCTGTTGCGCGGTTTCCCAAGTTTCACTGAAGCAATGCATGACTCCGCCTACTTCATCCGCCCGCTCGTCGCGCAAAATCTGCAAGGTGTCGTGGGCGGCATCGCGCATATGGATAAGTAACGGCTTAGCGCACTCTTTCGCCGCGCGGATGTGGCGACGGAAACGTTCTCTTTGCCAGGAAAGATCGCCCTCCGAGCGGTAGTAATCCAGGCCGGTCTCGCCGATAGCGATTACTTGCGAATCGGACGCCAAACGCACCAGCTCTTCCACGGCGGGGTCTTGTCCGTCGCGTTCATTCGGGTGCACGCCCACCGACGCAAAGATATGGGGAAAATTCCCAGCCAGCGCATGGACCTGGGGAAAATCCTCCAGGTTAACGGAGACGCATAGCATATACTCCACGCTATTGTTTTTGGCATTCTGCAAAACCTGTGGGAGCTGCTCGCCGAGGGGAGAAAAGTTAATATGGCAATGTGAATCGACTAACTGCATTCAAAACAAACTTTTTTGATTACATGGTATGTGTCGGGCGATCGGAATTAAGCTGGCCGGCAAGGAGAGTTTCGATTTTATTGCGCGCCGCGCCGGAATCCTTTTCGCTGAATTGAATACCTACCCCGGCGGCGCGGGCGCCCTGCGCACCGGCCGGCGTTACCCATACCACGTGACCGGCGACCGGAATCTTTTCTTTGCTTTCCATCAAGGTCAGGAGCATAAAAATTTCATCCCCTAACTTATAAGGCTTGCCGCTGGGAATAAATATTCCTCCGCCTTTTATATAAGGCATATAGGCGGCATATAACGCGTTCTTATCTTTAATAGTCAGCGAAAGAACGCCTGGACGCACTATGGCAACAGGTTTTACATTATCGTTCATCGGCTAAGACTCTCGTGATGTATCAACTGGACCCAAGAAATAAGCGTTTCCTCCAATAGTAACAACTCGTCCAATGCGTTCCCTAGCAGGTTTTTGTTGTAGGAAACAAGGTCTAAAAACCGGAACAACCCCTTTAAGTGTAATCGCTTTGTATGGGCTTGCAACTGACTCTGTGCGTCCAGGTTAAATAACCCCGGGGGTTGCCCGCCCATGCTCAATCGGATCAAGTCCACAACCCAGGTCTGCAACCAGGCCAGACAAGTCGCGGCGCCGATTTTTTTCCAGCGCTCGGCGCACGCCACTGGATCCGCCGTATCCGCGCCTAATGCCTGGATAT
>DATGVQ010000201.1:0-4651 GCA_035300145.1 Acidiferrobacterales bacterium
TCCGGCACAGGCCGCCGAACGGCTTCCCGAGAAACGTGGTGGCGCGCCGGTTATTGATATGACCAGGCCTCCGCCCGCCGCGCCGGCTTCGCAAGACACCCTGTTGCAATTGCTGCAGCAGATGGACGAGTTGCAAACCCAGCTCAGAGAATTACAAAATCAAGCGGAAATACAGGGCCACGAGCTGGAAAAATTAAAATCCCGCGAACGCAACTTAATCGACGACTTCGACCGGCGCCTGCACGAGCTTGAGCGCCGCGGACAGGCGCCTGCCGCCCAAACCCCCGCCGCGACAGGCGACCAGACTCAGGAGCTGAAGCCGGCGGCGGCCGAGGTTTTACCTAAACCCACGGATGCGCAAGAACAGCAGGAGTACGATGACGCCTTCGCCTCGCTCAAGCAGGGTTCGTATGAGTGGGCCATCACCGGTTTCCGCAAGTTTCTGGTTAAATATCCCAACAGCAGCTTGGCGGACAACGCGCAATATTGGATCGGCGAGGCGAATTATGTCCTGCGCAACTATAAACCGGCGCTGGAAGAGTTCTCCAAAGTGGCGAACGCTTATCCCAATAGCGCGAAGCTGCCGGACTCGCTGCTGAAAATCGGGTACATTCACTTTGAATTGGGCGCGCGCGACAAGGCGCGCAAGGCGTTGACCGACGTGACCACCCGCTATCCCAACACCCCCGCCGCCAAGCTCGCTGCCAAACGATTGCAAGAGATGGATAAAAAGAGGCGATAATCCTGTCTTAAGCTCCGATGCACCCTGAATCGCGCCTGCGTATCACCGAAATCTTTTACTCCTTACAAGGGGAGGCCAAAACCGTGGGCCTGCCGACGGTGTTCGTGCGCCTGACCGGCTGTCCGTTGCGTTGCGGTTATTGCGACACCGCGTATGCGTTTCACGGCGGCGAGTGGATGGACTTTGACGAGATTCTCTCTCGCGTCGCCGCGTATACGCCGCGCTATGTCACCGTCACCGGCGGCGAACCGCTGGCGCAAAAGTCCTGCCTGCCGTTTCTGGCGCGGCTCTGCGACGGCGGCTACGAAGTGTCGCTGGAGACCGGCGGCGCCCTGGATATCGGCGGCGTGGATAAGCGCATCAGTATTGTGATGGACCTTAAGACCCCGGGTTCAAAAGAAGAAGCAAAAAATCTTTATGCGAATATCAAAAACCTGGGCAAAAAAGACCAGGTCAAATTCGTAATTTGCAACCGCGGGGACTACGAATGGAGCCGGGGCAAGCTCGCCGAGTTCGGGCTCGATCGCATTTGCGGCGAGGTGTTATTTTCACCGTCTTATCACGAACTCAATCCGACCGAGCTTGCCGAATGGATATTAGCCGACCGCCTGCCGGTGCGCATGCAAATACAACTTCATAAACTGTTGTGGCATGACACGCCCGGACACTGAACTGCGCCGGGCCGAGGCGGGAGAAAAGGCGGTGGTGCTGGTTTCCGGCGGACTCGACTCGACGACGGTGTTGGCGTTGGCGCGTGAGGCCGGTTATGCCTGTTACGCGTTGAGCGTGGATTACGGCCAGCGGCAGCGGGTGGAATTGCAGGCGGCGCAGCGCGTGGCGCTGAGCCTGGGGGCGTTGGCGCATCGCATTATTCCGTTGGATTTAAGTTGGATGGGCGGCTCGGCGTTGACCGATCGCACCATCGCCGTACCGAGTAAGCCCACCACCGGAATTCCAGTGACTTATGTGCCGGCGCGCAATACCTTGTTTCTCGCGCTGGCATTGGGTTGGGCGGAAGTATTGGGGGCGAGCGATATTTTTATCGGCGCTAACGCGTTGGATTATTCCGGTTATCCGGATTGCCGTCCGGAATTTATTGCGGCATTTCAGACGTTGGCGAATCTGGCGACGCGGCAGGGAATCGAAGGCCGCGGTTTCCGTATTCAAGCGCCGCTGATGAATTTGCGCAAGGCTGAGATCATTCAAACCGGCATGCGCTTAGGCGTGGACTACGCGCTAACGCTGTCCTGTTACGACCCGGATGATCGCGGCGCGGCGTGCGGGCGGTGCGATGCCTGCCGTTTGCGGGCACAGGGGTTTGCCGCCGCCGGTGTTCCCGATCCCACCGTTTATCAATCTAAGTTATCATAAGCCCTAAAATATGGAGCTCAACAATACCCACTATGCGGCGCTCGGCGGCTTTCTCATCGCGCTGGCGTTCGGTGCTATCGCCAACAAGACGCGTTTTTGCGCCATGGGTGCGGTCAGCGATTGGGTGCTGATGGGCGATAAGAATCGCTTGCGCGCCTGGTTTCTCGCTATCGCCGTGGCCATGATCGGCACCCAGGTTTTACAAGCCGGTGGTTATATTAATCTGCGCGAGTCGATTTATTTGACCAGCAACTTCAGCTGGTTGGGGCATTTGCTTGGCGGTTTGGTTTTCGGCATCGGCATGACGTTGACCGGCGGCTGCGGTCAGCGGAGCTTGGTACGCCTTGGCGGCGGAAGCCTAAAATCTTTAGTCGTGGTTCTGGTGCTCGCCATCAGCGCCGCCATGACTTTATACGGGCTGCTTGCGTTTCTGCGCATAGGCTACATCGAAGCCGCAAATATCAATCTGGCGGCGCACAACATGCCGGATCAAACTATTTCTTCCGCGATTCTGGCGGCGGCCGGTTTGGCAAATGCGCAATTTATACGTATCGGTGCGGTGGTGAGCATTGCCGCCGGGTTTTTGCTGTTTGTTTTTAAGGATGCGGAATTCAGAGAAAGTTTTTATAATATTTTGACAGGCGCGAGCATCGGCCTGTTTATCACCGCCGGTTGGACCGTGACCGGTTGGCTCGCGAAAGACGATTTCGATCCGGTGCGGCTGGAGTCGTTTAGCTTCGTCGCCCCGGTCGCCAATGCGCTGCAATACGTCATGACCTTTACCGGCGCAAAAATCAATTTCGGCGTGGCCGCGGTGTTCGGCGTCATTGCCGGTTCATTTTTATATGCCATTTTTACCAAAAAGTTTCGGGTCGAGACTTTCAGCACCCGGACCGATATGCTGAATCATTTGGCGGGCGCCATGCTCATGGGTTTCGGCGGCGTGCTGGCGCTGGGCTGCACCATCGGCCAAGGCATAAGCGGGATGTCGACCTTAGCGTTGGGATCGATGATTACCTTGGCGTCCATTATTTTCGGCAGCGCCATGACGGTGAAAATTCAGTATCACCTTTTAGGCAACCAGGGATTTTTTCATGCACTGCGTTTAACGCTGGCGGATTTCCGACTGCTGCCAGTGAGAAAGGCGGTGTAGCGGCTATGCCTGCAAACGCCGCCGGCGTTTGACAGTCTTCGCCGGCCTCTGGATAATGCCGCGTTTTCCCTTCCCCTTTTCCGCGGGCCGTTAGCTCAGTCGGTAGAGCAGCTGGCTTTTAACCAGTTGGTCGCAGGTTCGACTCCTGCACGGCCCACCAATTAATCAAAGCGTTACCGTGCGTCATTCCTTAGGGGAACTCTGAGTAAGTCGTATTTGTCGACTTGATCGGAGCTTCCTTAGCTTGCGTAATGCCCTGGGATTTGGCGCGCCCTGCCTTCTCCCGCGCTTGGGATGATCCCGGCGCGCCGGAGTGCTTTGCTTAATCGGGGCGATTCCCTATGATACCCGTATTATGGCTCCAGCATTGCCGCTCCTCCTGTGCACTCTGCTCGTTGTGGCGCCGGGCGCGCTCGCCCAGACGCCCAAAACAGTGTTCCTCGAAGCGCTGACTTGGACCGAGCTGCAAGACCAGATCCGGTCCGGGAAGACCACCGTCATTGTTCCGATCGGCGGCACTGAGCAAAACGGGCCGCACATCGCCCTGGGCAAGCACAACGTAAGGGTGAAGGCGCTCTGCGAAAAGATCGCGCTCGCCCTGGGCAACGCGCTGGTGGCGCCGGTGGTGGCCTACGTGCCGGAAGGAAGCCTCAGCCCAGCGACCGCGCACATGCGGTTTCCGGGGACCATTACCCTGCCGGACGAGACGTTTAAAAAGACGCTTGAATATGCGGCGCGGAGCTTTAAGCTCCATGGCTTCCGGGACATCGTGCTCCTGGGCGACCACGGCGGATACCAAAAAGATGACAAAGCGGTAGCGGATCGGTTGAACCGGGAATGGGCCGCGACGCCCATCCGCGTGCACGCCGTAGAGGAGTACTACCGGGTCACCCGGAGTGAGTACGTGCAGGCGCTGAAGAGCCGGGGTTATCGGGACGAGGAAATCGGCACGCACGCCGGGCTCGCGGACACGTCCCTGATGCTCGCGGTGGATCCGCGCCTGGTCAGGGCCGGTCGCCTGCTGTCTGCAACTAAACTCGGGAGCGCCGAGGGCGTGCAGGGCGATCCGCGTCGATCCAGTGCCGAGCTCGGACGCCTGGGCGTGGACGCCATCGTCTCGCAGACGGTGGACGCCATTAGAAAGGCGGTCGTCCGCCGCGAGAAGTAGGCGATACCCGCGTGCAGCCGCGCGCCACGTCCTCGGACCTCTATACGTTGTTTAACTTTGTTTAGTAGGAGTGCTTAATGAAGTACCACATCCGTCGTCGATCCTTATCGGTAGCCTGGTGCCTCGGTCTGGTCTGCGGGGTATCCTGGTTGGCGGCTGGCGCCGCGACACCGTCCGGCCCCGCCCTCACGACGGTGGTGACCGCGCCGGGGATGCC
>DATGVQ010000202.1:0-12762 GCA_035300145.1 Acidiferrobacterales bacterium
GCAGTATCTCTTCCGCGAATTCACTAAAGTGTTCGCGGATTGCACTTATATTAACGTGGGCGATGATCTCGGCTTTGAAAACCTGCGCCGGGTGAAGATGAGTTATCGCCCGGCTATGTTCGGGGAAAAAGTGGTCCTGCAACGGCAAGTGCCGGCATGAAGGGAGGGCGTCTCCTGATGCGGCGCGCCGGGCCCGCCGATCTTGCCCGCATTACGCGGTTGGAGCGGGCGTGCTTCAGTGCGGACGCCGGCGTCTTTTCGCGCCGCCAGTTACACCACCTGTTGCGCAACCCCAACGCTTATTGGCTGCTCGGCGCCGAGGGGCAAGCGATGGCCTGCTGGTTACACGCATATAACGGCCGTGCCCGCTGGGCACGGCTGTATTCGCTCGCCGTGCATCCTGAGTGGCGCGGCCAGGGGTGGGCGGGACGGTTGCTTGAAGCCGGGTTCGACTGGATGCGGCAAAACGGATTAAATATCTGCCGCGCCGAGGTCAAGATCGACAATCACCCCGCCCGGCGCTTGTATGCCCATTTCGGTTTTAAGGAGGCGGCGCTACTGCCCGATTATCATGGCCCGGGCTTAGATGGCGTGCGGCTGCTAAAACATATTATCCCTTCCATCAAACCACCAGCGGTCGATCATCCAGTATCAAGCGCCGCTTATCACTCAAGGCGGCGCGAAGCGCAAATCGCCGTCGCGTGCAAGTTGCGCCAGTAGGCCGAATTCCCATGCAAGATAAGCGCGCATCTTTTCCTCCTGCTGATTTTCGCCCAGATGATAGGGCCGCAGATAGACGTCCTCAGGTTCATCCGCCATGTGCTCGAACCCGGAAGTAAGCGGCAGCCCGCGCGCGCGCCAACTGCGCGTACCACCCTGCAAAACCTTGACGGATGCATCACACGACAGCTCTGGAGCCGCCAAACGCGCTAACACGCCATCCGGAGAGGTCAGCACCATCATCTCCGCGCGCGGGATGCGCGCAAGGGCCGCGGCCAAACGCGAACGGACCGCGAACCACGCCCCACCGATATGCCCGGCTTTGTATTCCGGGCTCAGCGCGAGATCAATCACCACGGCTTTATTTACCTTTAAGGCTGCGACAAGATCTTCCGCCTCCATCTCTTCATCCGGAAAATCCTCCAGACCTAGAATCTGGGGGATGGCGGGCCCGGTCTCAATAGCCCCCGCGTCCAGCGCGGTACGCAGCACCACCGCCTCGCGCCATCCCATTTGCATCAGCCAGGAGGCGACGATGGTGGCACGCACCCCATCATTGTCAATGAGGACCAGCCGCGCATTGCGCGTTCCAACATAGCCGTCCGTTGCTTGCGCCAACTGGCCCCCCGGCGCATTGCGTGAACCGGCAAGATGGCCGCTGGTGAATTCTTCCGGGCTGCGCACATCAAGCAGATAGAGCGACCGCTGTTCCGATTCTGCTTGCCATAGCTGCAATATTTCCCTATCGATTTCGCGCACCCCAAAGCGCGCGGCAATACGCGCGGCGGCGGTTTTTGCCGCCTGCAGTCCTGCTGGAGAAACAGCGGGGGCGCGCCGTTTTGCCCCGTGCTCCAGATCAAAACCGGCGAGATGCCAGCCCATAGTACCGTTGCGTAACGCCACCACACGATTCGGAAGCCCGGTATTAATAAGTGTTTGCGCGCCCATGATGCTGCGTGTACGGCCGGCGCAATTGACGACAACCAAAGTCTCCGGCGAGGGAATTAATTCGCGCGCGCGATAAGCAAGTTCGGCTCCGGGCACACAAACACCGCCGGGGATATTCTGCACCTGATATTCCTCCCAAGGCCGGCTATCGAGAATAATCACATCTTCCGCGCGATCCAACTTCTTCTTAAGATCTTGCGCGCTGATTGAAGGGGTATGGTAGTGATGTTCGACAAACTCGCCGAAGATTTTGCTCGGTACATTCGTCCCGCTAAAAAGTTCAAACCCGGCGTTCCGCCAAGCGCTGACACCGCCATCCAGAATGGTGATGTCGCTATAACCATAGCGGGCAAATTTTGCCGCCCCTTGCAGAGCGAGACCATCGTTATCATCGCACAGCACAATGCGCGTCGTGCAACGCGGAACGAGCGCGGCAAGATGCAATTCCAAGCGGCTCAAGGGCAGCGAAACTGCCAACAGGAGGTGGCTGCGGGCAAAAACGCCTTCCTCGCGCAAATCCAGAATGGCAAACTCTCCGCGATTGCGGATCATGGACTTGAGTGCAGCGGGGGAGATAAAACGCACCATAGCTTGTCTCGATTAAGGTAACAGGGCCAGGTTGCCGGATGTCCGAAACGTTTAACATGAGAATATCGATTTTGCGGCCAGAATGCCACGGCGATAAACGACTTGTTAGGGCGTCCAGGGGTATTGCCCAGTGGCAGTGCATGTTGATTCTTGTTACAGTTTACTTTGCGACTAGCTTATATCGGGGATGTCAACCCAGGGCGCTTACTGAAAAGCCCCGCTTTAAATTGTTAATTAACCCAGGCGCCAAAAAATACTTGATTAGACTCCCTAATGAGATGAGCTCGATTACCTTATCTTCTAATAATTCCTTACCTGTATCAAACCAACAAAATCCCAGTCCTTGGCTTCTCGAGATTGAGGACCTGCATGTGCATTTTGTCACCTCGCGCGGCGTCGTGCGCGCGGTCGAGGGAATTTCCTATCAGATCCGCGCCGGCGAGGTAGTGGCATTGGTCGGCGAATCCGGCTGCGGCAAGTCGGTGTCGGCGCTCACGGTCATGCGGCTGTTGGCAAAGCCCGCCGGCAAAATTGTCGGCGGTCGTATTCTGTTCGAGGGGCGCGACCTGCTGAAATTGACGGAAGACGAGATGCGCGCGATTCGCGGACGCGACATCGCCATGATCTTTCAAGAACCCATGACCTCGCTCAATCCGGTGCTGACCATCGGATTCCAAATTATGGAGTCGCTGTTCATCCACCTCGGGATGGACGAGAAAGCGGCACAGGCCCGCGCAATCGAACTGCTGAAGATGGTCGGCATCCCGGATCCTGAACGTCGGCTGGAACAATATCCGCATCAGTTTTCAGGCGGCATGCGCCAGCGCGTGATGATCGCGATCGGCTTGGCTTGCAATCCGAAGCTGATTATCGCGGATGAACCGACGACCGCGCTCGATGTGACCATCCAGGCGCAGATTCTGAAATTGATGAAGGACTTATCGCGCGACCTCGGTATTGCGATGGTGATCATCACCCACAATCTGGGTATAGTGGCGCGTTATGCCGATCGTGTGAATGTGATGTATTCCGCGCGCATGGCCGAGCAGGGGACGGCGGAAGATGCTTTCGCGCACCCGTGTCATCCGTATACCGCCGGCTTGTTGCGTTCCGTCCCGCGCCTGGACCAAGCACGCGGGCGCAAACTCGAAACCATCGAGGGCCTGCCGCCCAATCTGCTCGATCCGCCCCCAGGCTGCCGCTTCGCGCCGCGTTGTCTGGCACGGATTGAGGCCTGCGATCTGGCGCCCCCACCCCTGCTGGAGGTGGAGGCCGGTCACTTTTCCGCCTGTCTTCGGGCAGAAGAGATGGCGCGGCTTGGACCGCAAGGTCTAGGCTTGGTGAGCGCGGCTAGTGAAGCACCGCTCGTGAAGACGGTAGCGTACGAGACACCATTACTGCAAGTGCGCAACCTCAAGAAGTTTTTCAACATTGGCGGCAGGAGGAAGCTGTTTCGCGGTACTCAAGGGGTGGTGCGCGCGGTTGACGACGTCTCCTTCGAGATCTATCCGGGCGAGACTCTCGGCCTGGTAGGCGAATCCGGCTGCGGTAAAACCACCGTTGGGCGGACCCTGATCCGCTTGGAAAACGCCACCTCCGGACAGGTCTTGTTCAATGGCGACGAAGTGACCCGAGCGGTGGGCGGCCAGTTGCAGAAATATCGACGGCAGGCGCAGGTCATTTTCCAAGATCCGTACAGTTCGCTCAACCCGCGCATGACCGTCGGCAGCATTATCGCCGAACCTATGCTGGTCTATAAGCTGCAGCCGAATCGGGCGGCGGCGAAGGCACGCGCCGCCGAGCTGCTGACCCAGGTCGGCCTATTTCCGTATATGGCCGATCGCTATCCGCACGAGCTTTCCGGCGGGCAACGGCAACGGGTCGGAATCGCGCGCGCGCTGGCGCTGGAACCCGCCTTTATTGTCTGCGACGAGCCGGTTTCGGCGCTCGATGTCTCGATCCAGGCGCAGATCATCAATCTGTTGGAAGAATTACAGGATCAATTCAAGCTCACTTATTTATTTATTGCCCACGACTTAGCGGTGGTGCGCCACATCTCGAATCGGGTGGTAGTCATGTATCTGGGGCGTATCATGGAGATCGCGGACCGCGATGCGCTTTACAGCGACCCGCAGCATCCCTACACTAAGGCGCTGTTAGACGCAGTTCCAATTCCTGACCCGGGGCTTGAGCGCAAGCGCAAATACCGGGTGTTGGGAGGTGAGGTGCCAAGCCCGCTTAATCCGCCAACAGGTTGTGTGTTTCATACCCGTTGCCCGTTGGCGACGGACGAATGCAAGACGGTGGTTCCGGAGTTACGTGAAGTACGGCCGCACCATTATGCCGCGTGTATCAAGTTGTGAGTATAGACGCAATAATTTCAAAAAATCTCGAATAACGCACCCCTTAAGGAGAGACCCATGAAACTGCAAGCTTCGTTGTTTTCGACCCCTCTCGCCGTGCTGCTGATCGTCGCACCAGCATCGGCCGCGGCGGAAACGCCGAAACACGGCGGCATCCTCACATTCGCGGTAAGCGCCGAGCCGCCGAATTACGATTGTCATGCCAACTCCTCATTTGCTTTTATCCATCCGGTGCGGCCGCATTATTCGACTCTGCTCAAATTCGACGCACCGAACTATCCCAAAATCACCGGCGATCTCGCCACCTCCTGGAAGGTTGCCAGCGACGGCCTGACCTACACCTTCAAACTGCGAAATAACGTCAAATTCCACGACGGCAGTGCGCTGACATCGGAAGACATTAAAGCCACTTATGATCGCATCCGCAACCCGCCGCCAGGTGTGCGTTCGTTGCGCCAGGCGACTTACGAGGATATTGACACGATCGAAACCCCGGATGCGCAAACCGTGGTGTTTAAGTTGAAAAAAACCAATGCATCCATGCTGTCGAATTTCGCCTCACCCTGGGATTGCGTTTACAGCGCCGCCAAGCTTAAGCAGGATCCGAAGTTTCCGGAGCGCAACATCCTCGGCACCGGCCCCTTTACTTTCGTCGAACATGTGGCCGGCTCGCATTGGGTCGGGAAGCGCTTCGACGGTTATTACGAGAAAGGCAAACCCTATCTCGATGGTTACCGTGCGATTTTTATCAGCGGCGCGCCGATGGTCAATGCGCTCGCTGCGGGTGAAGTGATGGCGGAGTTTCGCGGCCATTCGCCCGCCGATCGTGACCGATTAGTCAAGGCCCTGGGCGACAAAGCAGTAGTGAAGGAGAGTCCTTGGGTGTGCAGCCTGGTGGTCAACTTCAATACGCTGAAAAAACCGTTCGACGATGTACGTGTGCGCAAAGCGCTCTCGCTTGCCGTCGATCGCTGGGGCGGCGCGGAGGCGCTGTCGCGCATCGCCCTCGTGCGTCATGTCGGCGGCCTGCTGCGTCCGGGCTATGAATTGGCCGCCAGTGAACAAGAATTACTGAAGATGCCCGGCTTTTCGCGCGATATCGCCGCCGCGCGTGCGGAGGCGAAACAGTTGCTTAAAGAAGCCGGCCAGGAAAACCTGATCTTTAAACTAACCAACCGCAACGTCGCCATGCCTTACACGCCGGTAGGCATTTTCCTCATCGACCAATGGCGCCAAATCGGTGTGAACGTGCAGCACGAGCAGTTGGAAACGCGGCTCTATCTGGCCGCGCAGCAAAAGGAAGGCGGCACCTACGACGCGGCTCTCGATTTCAACTGCGATTTTATGGATGAGCCTAATCTGCAACTCCAGAAATACCTCTCGTCCGATAAATCCTCCATCAACTATGCTCACCAGACCGACCGCAAGTTGGATGAACTGTACGAGAAGCAGTCAGGCGAACTGAACAAGAAAAAACGTTACGCGCTGTTGCGCGAGTTTGAGCGGCACGCGTTGGATCAGGCCTATACCATCCCGATTATTTGGTGGCACCGCATTATCGTGTACAACAAACAGATGAAGGGCTGGAATATCACGCCCAGCCATTATGTCGATCAGGATCTAGCCAACGTCTGGCTTGACCGCTAGGCGATTTATCCAGGCCGGGCAGGTTTAAATTCTGCCCGGCCTTTTTTATACCTATGCTAAGTTATATATTTCGACGCATTCTGCTGATGATCCCGACCCTGCTCGGCGTCGCAATCCTGGTGTTCTTTCTGCTCCGGGTTATGCCGGGCGACGTCGTCGAGGTTATGCTCTTAGGCGAAGGCGGCGCTGTTCCGCAGCACGTGATCCAGGAGGAACGTGTGCGCCTGGGTCTCGACCGGCCGCTTTACGTCCAGTTTTTTAAATGGATGGCCGGGGTTGTGCAGGGCGATTTCGGCTACTCCATGTGGACCGGCAAGCCGGTCGCCTATGAAATCGGCATTCGGCTCGAACTGTCGCTGCAAGTGGCGGTGATGGCGACCATCCTCGCGGTGTTGATCGCCCTGCCGCTCGGCACGATTTCAGCCATTTTTAAAGACACCTGGATCGATTATACCATCCGCATCATTTCCATCGCCGGATTGGCGATTCCGTCCTTCTGGCTCGGTATGATAATAATCCTGTCATTATTAACCTTGTTCTCCTGGCATCCGCCACTCACCTTCACGCCATTGTTTGAAAACCCCGCCGCTAATCTATCGCAGCTCATCTGGCCGGCGCTCGCCGTTGGCTATCGTTATTCCGCGGTTGCCACGCGGATGACGCGATCATCAATTCTGGAAGTGCTGCAAGAGGACTACATTCGCACCGCGCGCGCCAAAGGCGTGTTTGAACGCCTGGTGGTGGCGCGTCATGCCATGCGCAACGCTATGCTGCCGGTGGTAACGGTTATCGGTCTGGAATTCGCTTTTTTAATCGGCGGCCTGGTCGTCACCGAGCAAGTGTTCAATTTAAACGGCCTTGGCAAGCTGTTTGTGCAGGCGGCAACACGAGGAGACTATAACCTGGTACAGGGTTTAGTTTTGCTGGTTGCCACTTTCTTCATCGTCGTCAACTTCCTGATCGACCTGCTGTACGCCGCGCTCGATCCGCGCATCCGGTATCGCTGATGGTGGTAACTTCCATTCCCGCTGTGACTTATCGTGTACCCAAACGCCGGCACCCGGTGATGGCCTTTATCGTGCATCAGCCGCTCGGGGCACTGGGTTTGCTGGTGATTATTGTGATGTGTCTTGCCGCCGCCTTCGCCAATTTGGTTGCGCCTTACGATCCACTGACGGTGGACTATGCCCACCTGCTCGCGCCGCCTTCCTGGTCGCACCCGCTCGGCACCGACTCATTCGGCCGTGACGTGTTTTCACGGGTTATCTACGGCGCGCGCACGGCGCTGGCGGTAGGCTTTCTGTCGTCGATCCTTGGATCAACACTGGGCGCGATTATCGGCGTTGCTTCCGCTTATTTCGGCGGCCGCACCGATCTTATCATCCAGCGCATTATGGATGTTTTGCTGTCCTTCCCGATCATCGTGCTGGCATTGACGGTAGTCGCGGTGCTCGGCAAAAATATCATTCTTGGCATCGATACCAACTTGATTATTGCCATCGGTGTGCCGATGGTGCCCACGGTGGCGCGTGTGGTGCGCTCCTCGGCCCTGGCAATCCGTGGGCTGCCTTACATCGATGCGGCACGGGCGGCCGGGTTCTCACACACCCGTATCATCTTTCGTCATATCGTACCGAATGTCGTCGCCCCCTATCTCATCATGCTGACCGCGTTCGTCGCGCAAGCGATCTTGCTGGAGGCATCGCTGTCATTTCTCGGACTCGGCGTCACCGAGCCGACGCCGGCGTGGGGCCTCATGTTGAGCGGCGCGGCGATCGATTTTTATCAGCAGGCGCCGTGGATGATTATTTTCCCGGGGGTCGCGATCAGCCTGGCGGTATTCGCCTTCAACCTGTTCGGCGACTCGTTGCGTGACTGGCTGGACCCGAAGATCAAGCTGTAGAACGGCCCTGTAAGAAAGGGAGACATGCGCTTGAGTCTGTTATCGGGAATCAGCATCTTGCCGGTAGCGGCGCGCCGGATCGTGTTTTGAGAGCCACCCCCTTGTCCACCACCGCTTTTCGGGCCGGCGCGCGCGACGCCTTCGGCGTTCCCTCCGCGGTGCTCGGAGCCGGCTATATTGGCTTCGGCGCCCTTGCGCTTGAAAGCAATTTCTCCATCTGGTTGGCGCTTTTATCCACCGCGACCATCTGGGCCTTGCCGGGTCAGCTCGCCCTCGTGGAACTGCACACCATTGGCGCTTCGGCGCTGGCCATCGTGCCAGCCGTCATGCTCACCAGCGCCCGCTTCCTGCCAATGACCATGGCGCTAATGCCGGTTATTCGCGACCGGGGCCATACCCGTTACCAGCTCTATTCCACCGTGCATCTGGTCACCATGACCGGTTGGGCCGCGGCCATGAAACGCTGTCCGGAGCTGCCGTTACAACAGCGTCTGCCCTACTTTGCAGGTTTTGCCCTCGTTAACTGGCTGACGTGTCTTGCCTGCACGGTTTTCGGTTATTGGGTTTCGGGGTCGCTGCCGCAGTTAGTGAAACTCGGCCTCGTGTTCCTCAACCCGCTTTATTTTATTCTGATCTTAAGCGGCGATGTGCGCCATCGCCTCACAATACTGGCGCTCACCGGTGGCGCGCTGGCTGGCCCGCTGATTCATCTAATGACGCCGCAATGGAGCATCTTGCTCGGCGGCTTTGTCGGCGGCACCGTAGCCTGCTTACCGGCTGATACGTCAACATGTCTGATTGGCGGATCTGGCTACTCGTGCTGGCGTGCGGCGCCGGAACTTATCTCTGGCGCGCGCTCGGCGTAGCGCTCTCCGGCCGCCTGCGCCCCGACAGTATTCGCTTGGGTCACCTGCGTTGCCTATGCCATGCTGGCCGCGCTCGTGGCAAGAATCGTTATCCTGCCGGTCGGGCTGCTTACCGCCAGCACCCTGGGAGACCGTCTTTTTGCTTGCGCTTTGGCGCTTGTGGTCTTTTTTCTCAGGCGCCGCAACTTGTTTATAGGGGTAGGCGCCGGATTTCTGGTGCTCGTGGCCCTCACTTACCTGCGCACAACTTTTTAGCATTATTTTTACGGCGCTCCACCCCGGTAAAAAAACCGCTTGCAATCCTATTGGATCAATAGTAAATAAGGGTCTCGATCATGACTGAACCGCAAGCGTGTTGTAGTACCGGCAACCCCATGACTGCAGAGTCGTGGGTCGAGCCGTCTTCGCTAATCCACGGGGCCTTTATTTTAAGGCCCCGTTTTTATTTACCGCGCTTTATCTCCATCCATTAATCACCAGGAGCCATCGTGAAAGAAAAAACCGACAGCGAACCTCCCGAACCTAGCTTATTCTTAGGCGTTTTTTCGGTGCTTTATCCCGCCCCCGCTTGCGAAGGAGGCACCGAAAAATGCTGAATGTCGTCAATGCCGTGATGGACACCCATTTTCTCACTCCGGTCGGCCCCGCGCCGGCCTCCGCCTCCCCCCCGAGCCCAGGTAAACCCACCCGCCTTGAACCAGGCGCCCAGCGTTATCTGGTATCGGGGAAATACCGGTTGTACCCGTTTGATAAAAACGCCCGGCCCTATTTCGATCAGGCGGTCGCGCGCCTGGGCGTGACGCTGTCCGATTACAGCTTCACCAACAACGTCATCTGGCTGTGCCAGGCCAGTGGGTTTTACCAAATCATCGAAGGCTGTTTTTGCCTGTTTGGCCTCTCCGGCAATGGCCTGACCATGCTGCTGCCGCCGCTCGGGGAGGCCGCGCGCCAGAAACGCGCGCTTAGCATTTGCATTAAAATCATGGATCACTATAACCCCTCGCCCTACCAGGCGCGCTTGGACTTTGTCTATAAAGACTTTCTGCGCGCGCTGGACCGGGATGGGGACGGCGCCACCCCGCTGATCAATGGCGAACGCTGGCACGTGGCGGTGACCAATCCGGATTACATCTACCATACGCGGGATTTAATTGAATTGCGCGGCAATGCGTTTAAAACCAAGCGCAATGAAATCAACCAATTCCGACGCGCCCACCCGGATCATGCGCTTATCCCTTTCGGCAGCGAGCAGCGCGAGGCGGCGCGCGCCTTGGTCAATACCTGGACCGAAAACCGCATCCGCAGCCTGCCGCAGGGTCCGGTGGAGGATTTCCTCTACAACCTGGAGATGGAACGCAAAGCCATTAACCGCACCATCGCCTTGTACGAGGAATTGGGGCTCGAAGGCTTAAGCCTGTTTATCGACGGTAAGCTCGAAGGTTTTACCTTCGGTGAGCGCTTAACCAACGATGTCGCCAACGTCTTGATCGAAAAGACGAACTTCAACATCCAGGGGGCGGCGCAGTATCTCTTCCGCGAATTCACTAAAGTGTTCGCGGATTGCACTTATATTAACGTGGGCGATGATCTCGGCTTTGAAAACCTGCGCCGGGTGAAGATGAGTTATCGCCCGGCTATGTTCGGGGAAAAAGTGATTCTGCAACGGCAGGTGCCGCAATAGCGGTCCCTTTCGGCATCCTGCCTCTTAAGGACACTCGCACATCCCTGTGCATCGCAGGAGGCGCGAGAGCGGCTGCCGTGCAGGGATGCACCAATGCCGCGAGCGCAGGGATGCGCAAGAGCGGCCACCGCAGGGTGCTGAAAAACGAGTTTTTCATCACCCTGCTAACGGCCGATAGACATTTGCCACTGAAAGGCGAAAAAATAATTATTGCGAAATTACGAAATTTTCTTCAGTATTTGAGGCACCCTAGGTTCTAACCTTGCAAACAGTGTGAGGAAATAGCTATGCCAAACAAAACTAACGGCAACGACTCGAATAAAGCGCTCACCGCAAGCACCACAACAAACAAGGGCGGTACAACCCGACGTCGATTTATTCAGACAGCAGGTGCGGTCGGCCTGGCCGCAAGCGTGGGGCCATTTATTATTCCCCGCCCCGCGCGCGCGGCGAAAAAGACCCTGAAAATCATCCAGTGGAATCACTTCGTGCCCGGTTATGATAAATGGTTTGACAACACTTACATCAAAGAATGGGGCGAAAAAAATGATACCGAGGTCATTGTCGACCATGTCGGCATCCCTGCGCTTAGCTCGCGCGCGGCCGCCGAGGTTTCGGCACAAAAAGGCCATGACCTGTTCATGTTCTTATCGCCCGCGCCGGTTTTTGAAGAGCAAGTCATCGATCACCGCGAGATTTACGAGGAAGTCCAGCGCAAACACGGCAAACCCATCGACCTTGCCATCAGAAGCACCTATAACCCGAAAACCAAGAAATATTACGGCTTCTCCGACAGTTTCGTGCCCGACCCCGTCAACTATCGCAAGGATCTGTGGGATGAGGTCGGGATGACGCCGAGCACCTGGGATGATATCCGCGTCGGCGGCCGTAAGATCAAGGAGAAACGCGATATCCCGGTCGGGATTGGATTGTCCGCGGAACTCGACACCGCAATGGCCATGCGCGCGGTGCTTTATTCTTACGGCGGCTCGGTGCAAGACGAACGCAGCAACGTCGTACTGAATTCGAAAAATACCCTGGAGGCGGTGAAGTTCGTCAAGGCCTTGTACCAAGAGACCATGACCCCTGAGGTCATGGCCTGGGATCCTTCTTCCAACAACCGGGCGATGCTGGCCGGTAAAGCCTCGGTGGTCCTCAACGCGATTTCCATCACGCGTGAAGCCGAGAATAAGAAGCTTCCGATCGCGGACAACATCTGGCTCACCAAGGCGCTGGCCGGCCCGGTACGCCGTATCGGTCTGGAACATGTCATGGACGTCTACGTTATTTGGAAGTTCGCGGAGAACATAGCAGGGGCGAAAAAATTCCTGGTGGATTATATCGACAACTTCCGCAGCGGTTTCCTGGCAAGCGAATTTTATAATTTCCCGTGCTTCTCCAGCACCGTCCCTGATCTGCAAAAGCTCGTCGCGGATGATCCTAAGGCGAACCCACACGATAAATATAAGGTCTTGAGTGACGTGCTGAGTTGGGCCACTAACGTTGGTTATCCGGGTTACGCCAACGCCGCGATCGATGAGATCTTCAACACCTGGGTAATCAATACGATGTTCGCCAAAGCCGCGACCGGAGATGAGACGCCGGAAAACGCCATCAAACAGGCGGAAGTTACTTGTAAGCGCGTCTTCGACAAGTGGCGCGGGAAAGGATTGGTCTAATCCAACCTGATCCTGCTTAGCCCGGATGTCGCCGTTTTGGCTTGAGGCCCACGATTCGTGGGCCTCTAGCAGGGTAAAGACCCCATCAAATTATATGCCCTTATTGAATTGTAAATTCCGTCCGCATGCCCTTGGAGGAGTACGGCAGCCCGTCAGTGTCCAGCATATTGCATAAGATCACATAACGCCCCGGCGTCAAATCGGTAAGGGTCATTGTCGCACTCGCTCCGGGCTGAAGCGGCCCGATACGACCGATCGACTGCTCCATCTGCGAATCGGGCAACCATTTCATCACCACAAACTCATGCGGCCGCGTATCGGTGTTGGCGACCTTAAAGGCCAAAGTCCCGGTGGAGGCCTTGCTGCC
>DATGVQ010000203.1:0-20352 GCA_035300145.1 Acidiferrobacterales bacterium
GGTCGATTTCTGGATATCCTTCACGGTAATCAGCCCGGTTAATCTAAACTGGTCATCGACTACCGGCACTTTTTCAATCCGGTGCACATGCAAAAGCTGTAGTACCTCTTCGCGCGACGAGCCCTCTTTTACGGTAATCAATTTTTCCTTCGGGGTCATAATGCGGCTCACCGGTTCGTCATAACGGGTTTCGAACCGCAAGTCACGGCTGGTGACGATCCCCACCAGCTTGCCGTTTTGCGTCACCGGCACACCGGAAATGCGATGCGCGCGCGTGAGCTCCATGACCGCGCGTATCGTCGTGTCGGGGCTGGTGCTGATCGGGTTGGTAATGATGCCGCTTTCGAACTTTTTGACTTTGCGTACTTCCTCAGCCTGGCGCTGGGGAGTCATATTTTTATGGATCACGCCGATACCGCCTTCCTGCGCTAAACAGATGGCGGTGCCGGACTCGGTAACCGTATCCATGGCGGCCGAAAGCAGCGGGATATTCAGGTGGATTTTACCGGCAAGCGGGGTTTGTAACACGACCTCGCGCGGCAAAACGGTCGAATGCGCGGGCACCAGCAGGACATCGTCGAACGTCAGGGCTTCTTGGATAATACGCATGCCGTATTATAAAGATTGACCGCCAGCGCGTAAACGGCTCAATCGGCTGGAGAGGAAGTTGACGCCGGTCCATTTGTACTTTAATGTCGTTAAAATCCCTGATTTCATTAATAAAGGCTATGAAAAAGATCTTGTCCATACTCGCGCTAGCGGCCCTAACCGGCTGCGCCGGTGTATCGGTAAAGAACGCGATCGCCAATGCCGAAGCGGAAATCAAGGCCGCGGAAAATGGGGAGATGCTATGGAGTAACACCGAAAACCTGTTAGCGCAGGCGAAAACGGCGCGGGCGGCGGGCGACAACAAAAAAGCCGTTAAGTTGGCGCAACAAGCCGCCCACGAAGCCAGGCTCGCCCGGCAACAAGCGCAAGCCAACGCTACCGCCCAGCCTTACTACCCGAATTAATACCGCGTAAGCTTATAGTTCTCTTGGCCGCGATGGATTTATTAACCGCAAGTTTGTAGCCTGGATGGAGCGCAATCCAGGTTTCGGCGAAAGTCCCCGGATTTCGGCGCTGCGCGCCTTCATCCAGGCTACAACATGATAGATAAAGTTATTGATAGGATGCAACACTAGACCGCATTCGGGTTATTTTTTAGCTATGGATTTATTAGCCGCAAGCCCCTTAAATAAAGCCGCACGCGATATTTATTCCGTATCGCGCCTTAATCGTGAAGCCAGGCTGCTGCTGGAAGGCGGGTTTCCGATGCTTTGGATCAGCGGGGAAATTTCCAATCTCGCGCAGCCCGCCTCGGGCCACTTGTACTTTTCCCTAAAAGACGGCCAGGCGCAGGTACGCTGCGCGTTCTTTCGCAATCAAATGCGCACCGCTTTAAGCTGCACGCCGAAAGACGGCATGTCGGTGCTGATGCGCGCGCGCGTCAGTCTTTATGAGGGGCGCGGCGAATTTCAACTGATTGTTGAACAAATGGAAGACGAGGGCGAAGGCGCGCTGCGCCGCCGGTTCGAGGTGCTGAAGGCGCGCCTGGCGCAAGAAGGCTTGTTTGACTTAAAACACAAAAAGCCCCTGCCGGTATTACCCAAGCGCATCGGTATCATCACCTCGCCCAGCGGCGCCGCCCTGCACGATATCTTGTCCACGCTTAACCGGCGGTTCCCGGCGATTGCGGTGCTGCTCTACCCGGTGCCGGTGCAAGGCGAGGGCGCAGCGGAAAAAATCGCCGCCGCCGTTGCGCTCGCGTCGGCGCGCGCGGAATGTGACGCCTTAATTATCGCGCGCGGCGGCGGCTCGTTGGAAGATTTGTGGCCATTTAATGAAGAGGTCGTGGCGCGGGCGATCTTCGCCTGCCCGATCCCGGTGGTCTCCGGTGTCGGCCATGAGGTCGACTTCACTATTACCGATTTGGTCGCCGATGTACGCGCGCCGACGCCGACTGCGGCGGCGGAAATGCTAAGCCCGGAACAAACCAAGTGGATGGCGCAATTCCGGCAGCAGGAGTTACGTTTATTAAGGCTGATGCAGCAGGGTTTAAGCGAATCGCAGCAGCGCCTGGATTGGTTGAGCGCGCGCCTGATCCGCCCTGACGAATTTATCCGCTTTATGCAGCAACGCTTGCAGGCGCTCGCCAGGCGCTTGCGCTTCAGCAAGATCGCGGTGCTTAATAAAACGTCCGCGCTATTAGCCGCGCAGCGCGCACGCTTGCATGCCCGCTCGCCGCTGGCGCGCTTACAAACATTGCGCCTGCGTTGCCGGCATGATCAGGAAAAACTCATCGCCGCCGGCCGTTATACCGTCCGCCACCACCAGCAACGCCTGCAACACGCGGCGCAAGGGCTGAACACCTTAAGTCCGCTCGCCACGTTGGAACGTGGTTATGCCATCCTACAGCGTGAAGATACGACGGTAGTGCGGGCGGCAAATCAGGTCAAACCCGGAGAGCGCCTGCATGCGCGCTTGCGCTCCGGCAGTCTCGACTGCCGCGTGGAGAAGGTCAACAGTAATGATGGCTAAAAAGGCGTTTCGGTGTGCGGTGAAATTTTTCGCCGCGTTACTTGCCTTATCGGCCTTTTCCGCCCACGCCATCGCCGATTTGCCGCGAGCCAATCCGGTGCCGGGAGGTATCGCTATCGTGCCGCTGGCGGCCGACTCGGAACCAACACCTAGTGCTTATTTCGCTGAGCAGCGGGTGCTCATTTTGCGCCAGAACGGCTACTGGCAAGCGGTTATCGGCCTGCCCCTCGGCCTCGCGCCGGGCGCGCATAGCTTGAGCTTTGCGCTCCAAAATCAAAAGCGCGAAGTTGACTTCTATGTGTTTCCAAAAAAATATCCGGCGCAATACCTGACATTGCAAAACGATCGGCAAGTGAACCCGGGGCCGGAAGAATTACAACGCATCGTCAAGGATCAAGCAGCGATTACTAAGGCGTTTGCCACCTGGACCGAGCGGGAAATCACTGATTTGCGTTTCGATGCGCCGGCCGTAGGCCGCCTTACCGCCGGTTTCGGGTTGCATCGATTCTTCAATAATCAGCCGCGTCAGCCGCACAACGGCTTGGACATCGCCGCCCCACTAGGCACGCCGATCAAAGCGCCTGCCGCCGGCTTAGTGGTTGAAATCGGCGATTATTTTTTCACCGGCAACACGGTTTTTATCGATCACGGCCAAGGGCTGGTCAGCATGTACTGCCACTTAAGCAAAGTAGACGTGACGCCCGGGCAAGCGCTGCTGCCGGGCGAGAAAATCGGCGAGGTCGGCATGACCGGACGCGCTACCGGCCCGCATTTGCATTGGGCGATCAGCCTGAATAATAGCCGTATTGATCCTGCGCTGTTTTTATCCTCCGCTAACTGGTAATTTTTTATCTGGCTTGGCTTTTGGAGCGCCTGACAAAAATGAATAGCCGCTACCTCCACAACCTCCCTCACCCCTGCCGGCTTCGCCCCCCTCGCTTTGCTCTCCCCGGAGGGAGAGGGGTTTCAGTATTCGTAGGGTGGGTTAGCCCGTGAGGGCGTAACCCACCGGACGCGGCCGATGGTGGGTTACGCGCCCCACAGGGACGTGGAAGTGTCGCGGAAGACAGGATGTCGGGAGCGACCGGCTGCGCCGCTAACCCACCCTATAAATACTTGGCTTGGCTTTTAGCGCGCCTAACAGGGGAAGCATTGCTTTCTTTTATTTTGTCAGGCGCTCTTAGTAAAATGCCCCGATCGGCGCTGTTTGACCTGCCGCTTTCTCGTTGGGTGGATTTTTTTCTGCCTGCCGCCGTCTTTTCTGCCGGCATAGGGGTTCTCGCCTTGCCGGAATTCAATACGCACCGGCGTGCCTTCCAATTTAAACGCCTTACGAAAGGTGTTTTCCAGATAACGCCGATAAGAGTCCGGCACCCACTTTACTTGATTGCCATGGATAATAATTAAAGGCGGGTTTTTCCCTCCCTGGTGGGCGAGCTTTAATTTGATGCGCCGCCCCCTGGCCATCGGCGGCGGCACCGCCTGCACCGCCTTGGCAAGCACGCGATTCAAACCGGGGGTGGCCAAATTCTTTCTGGCGGCGGTAAACGCGCGGTCGACGGCGGGAAACAATATGCTCACATTGGTGCCATGCAAAGCGGAAATAAAGTGCGGTTTGCTGAAATTCAGAAACGGAAACTTTCTTTCCGCCTCACGTTTAATCCAGGCGCGCGCGCCCTCGTCCAGACCATCCCACTTATTCACCGCTAATATCAGCGAGCGCCCTTGATCCAGAATATAACCGGCCAGAGTCGCGTCTTGCTCGCTGATTTGCTGCCGCGCATCCAATACCAGAATCACCACATTGGCTTCATCAATCGCCTGCAGGCTTTTAATGACGCTGTATTTTTCCAGGACATTGTCGATCCTGCCGCGGCGGCGCATGCCGGCGGTGTCGATTAAAATATAAGACTTACCACTGCGCTCAAACGGGATGCGGATGCTGTCTCGGGTGGTGCCGGGTTGATCGAACACGACCACGCGCTCTTCACCCAACATGGCATTAACCAGCGTCGACTTGCCCACGTTGGGCCGCCCGACAACGGCGATGCGCGGCTGGGCCTGCGGCTCCGGCTCGCTTTCTTCCGGAGGAAAATTTTGCAGCACCTGCTGCATGAGCGTGGCGACGCCCTGTCCATGCGCGGCGGAGATCGGCACCGGCTCACCCAACCCTAACGCGTGAAATTCCGCGCTGGCGATGTGCGGGTCCAGCCCTTCGGTTTTATTCACCACCACAAACACAGGTGTACGCAGCCGCCGCAGATCCTCGGCAATATCGCGGTCGGCGGGATTGAGCCCTGCGCGCGCATCCAGCAAAAAAAGAATGGCATCCGCCTCCGCCATCGCCTGCCGGGTTTGCGCCAGCATCAATGCCTTCAGTGTGTCCGCGTCGGGGACTTCCGAAGTTGCGCCAATGCCGCCGGTATCAACCACTAAATGGGGACGCTCCCCTATTTTCCCCTCGCCATACAGGCGGTCGCGGGTAAACCCGGGTTGATCCGCCACCAATGCATCACGGCTACGGGTCAAGACGTTAAACAGGGTGGACTTGCCGACATTGGGACGTCCGATGATGGCGATCACGGGTTTCATAAGCCGGCATATTTATGTTATTAACTGCGAGTGGGTTAAGGAAACTCTGAAAAAGTCATCCCCGACATTTTGTTCGGCGCTTCCCTGCGCCTCACCCCTAACGGGGTTAGCACGAAAATTCGCTCCAGGCGAATTTTTCAGAGACGAAAAACGAAAAGTGGCCGCTCTTGCGCATCCTTGCGCTCGCGACGCACAGGGAGGGGCAAGTGTCGCGGGAGGCAGGATGCCGAGAGCGACCGGCATTCGAACATCCTGCACAGCACGATTTTCGTTTTTCTTCATTTTTCAATTACTTGCGTAATTGAAAAATCTGTCGGGAACAGATTTTCGCGTCAGCCCCGTAGGGGTGAGGCGCAGGGAGGCGCCGAACAAAAATGGCGGCACTTTCTGCGCTGCGCTTTCCTGCCGCGCTTGAAAGCCGGGGCCGGCCCGCTCGGCGGGAGGAAGGTCCACGGGACCTTCCTCATCATACAGCCTCGCCCTTATGCCGCAGAACCTCTGACTTAATCAGAGGTCCCCTAAATCATTGGACGCGCAACGCCGCCAGATCCCCGTCCTGATTCAGGACATAAAGAATATTTGCCCCTGACTGGACATCGGCCAGGGCCTTGGCCTTGATCGGGATCGGGTCATCGCCGATTTTATAGCGCGCCACAAACGCGCCATCCTGCTTCGACAGCCAATGCACGTAACCCTCAAAATCACCCACCGCGACATAATTACCCAAAGCGGTAGGCGGGCTCGGCGTCCGTCCGAACAATTTTTTTTGTTCCCACGCGCTCGCACCCGTGCGTAAATCCAACGCGAGAACATTGCCTTGCTCATCGGTAACATAAAGATTGGCGCTGTCTCTATCCATGGCGCTATAAGTCGAGGTATCGCGCCCCCAGAGAATGTGGCCAGAGTCTATATTAACCGCCACTATCCTGCCCTGATAGGCCGCCGCATAGACCACGTTACCATAAACCACAGGCGGCGCATTCACATCCACCAGCCGCTCGATCTCGTTGCGCCCGCGCGGTTCCGCGACGGTCGTTTCCCAAAGCAAGCGGCCGTCGTTAAGATTAACTGCGGCTAATTTGCCGTTGGCAAAACCGGCCAGGACCACATTATTCACGATAACGGGTGTGCCGGTGCCACGCAATGTTAGAGCGGGTATCGCGCGCTCCTGCATCCAGAGCGATTTGCCGTCTTTGGCCGACAAACCAAAAATCTTTCCATCCACCGTCTGCACCACCACAATTCCGGCTCGCGCCGCCGGCGGCGCGAGAATTTCGCTCGATACGGTCGCGGTCCAACGCTGTTTTCCGTCGTCTTTTTGCAGCGCGATCACCTGCCCCTTACGCGTGCCGAGTAATAGTAAATCGTCGCTATAACCGGTGGCGGCGGTGATGGGTTGCGCCAAATTCACCCGCCAAATGCGTTTGCCGTTTTGGGCGTTAAATGCGCTCACCCGCCCGTTTTTGTCGGATGCATAAATGACCTTGTTAGCCAATGCCGGTGAAAGAATGAGATATTGTTTACCCGGGCCGCTGCCGGCATTTACCGACCACAGCTCAGTCGCCGAGGCCTCGGGGGTAAATTCCGCTAATACCTCCGGCGGTTCCAAATTGCTGTCCCCGCCTCTTATCCAGCTGCAACCGGTTAAGAGGATTAAGAGCAAGGCGGAACCGACAACCAACAGCCATTTCCTCATGTTATTTCCCCGGCCCCAAGTCATCTAACTTCATATTAAGAACACGCCCATAGGGTGCGTTCGGCGGCAGAGATTCCTTTGCCAGACGATAGGCGCGCCGCGCCCCGTCCATGTCGCCCTTTTTAACCAATAGATCGCCTTTTAATTCCTGGTACTCGGATTCAAAACCGTCCTGGTCTTTCACATCGATCAGCTTGAGCGCGGGTTCGATCTCGCCTTTATCCAGCATGATCCTCGCCAAGCGCAAGCGTGCGGCGTGGCGCGTGGCTTCCTCGGTCGCATGATCGATCGCCCATTGCAATTGCGCCCGGCTGCTGGCCACATCACCTGCCTCGAAACTGGCTTTAGCCAACAGCAAGGCGGCCTCGCCGGCATAAGGGGTAGAGGCGAATTCCTGCATCAACTTGCCGCCGGTTGCTTGAATTGCCGCTTTATTTCCCTGCTGTTGCTGCATCAACATTTGTTCGTAAAGCGCCGATGCCGTCTCCGCCTTCGCAGTTTTATAGTGTTTCCAGTAATTGCCGGCGAACACCAGGCCTATGCCTAACACAACTCCCGCTGTCACTGCCCTGCCGTTGGCTTTCCACCATGCCTTCAGTCTTTCCCATTCCTCGTCATCGGATGAATAAACACTCATTTCACTTCCCCGTTATTGAATTTTCTGCCGCAAATAGGCGGCCATGGCGGTATAATGCATCTCTTGCTGCGGCTCCTCAGTTCTAAGACTTTTTACCACGCCAGTCTCGCGTTCGCGATCGTCGCATAACACTGCGAACCGCGCACCGCTGCGGTCGGCCCGCTTAAGCTGGCTTTTTAAACTGCCGCCGCTGCAATTCATCTGCACCTGTAGGCCGGTGTCGCGCAAAGATTCCGCCAGGCTTAAACCGGGCCCTCGCGCCGCCTCGCCCAATGCCACGATATAAACTTGCGGCACGACCATACTGCTTGATAATCCGTGCTTGTTAACAATCTCAACCAGGCGTTCCATGCCGAGCGCGAACCCGGCCGCCGGGGTCGGCTGCCCGCCCAATTTTTCCACCAATCCATCATAGCGCCCGCCGGCGCACACCGTGCCCTGCGCGCCGAGAGCGCCGGAGACCCATTCAAACACGGTGCGGGTATAATAATCGAGGCCGCGCACTAAGCGCGAATTGATGTGCATGGCTACCCCGGCCGCGTCCAGATAACCGCGCAGATCGTCGAAATGCCGGCGCGAACCGTCGTCCAGATATTCCAATACGCTCGGCGCCCGGGCAATAGTATCGGCCAATGCCGGATTCTTGCTGTCCAACACCCGCAGGGGATTGGTTTCCAACCGGCGCAAACTGTCTTCATCGAGACTGCCGCGATTAGCGCTGAGATAGCGCACTAATTCTTCCCGATATACCGCACGAGACGCGGGCGTGCCTAAGGAATTGAGCTGCAATACCAGTTGCTCTTGCACGCCCAGCTCACGCCATAGGCGCGCGGTCAGGAGGATTAACTCGGCGTCGAGATCCGGCCCCGCCATACCGAATGCCTCCACGCCGATCTGATGAAACTGGCGATAGCGGCCTTTTTGCGGGCGCTCGTGCCGAAACATCGGGCCGGCATACCAGAGGCGCTGGATTTGATTGTGCAACAAACCGTGTTCGACGCCGGCGCGCACGCAGCCCGCGGTGCCTTCGGGGCGCAGGCTTAGGCTATCGCCATTGCGATCCTCAAAGGTGTACATTTCTTTCTCGACAATATCGGTGACTTGACCGATGGAGCGGGCATAAAGCTCGGCCTTCTCGACCAGCGGAAGCCGGATTTCATGATAGCCGTAAGCGGTTAAAACCGTACTCGCGATTTGTTCGACGCGCTGCCAGACTGCAACCACTTCCGGCAGCAGGTCATTCATCCCGCGAACGGCCTGTATGACCTTACTCACGGCGGACCTCAAGAGATTGGGTTAATCAGGAGAATTTTTGCGGGCGCGTCCCGCCATCCGCGGGGTTGGTTTACGCCGACAATCCTTCCACAGCACAGTTCGACATACTTATTGATTCGGCACATTAGCGCCGCCTAAGACGAAGCGCGCGACCAAACCGCGCTTGTGTCGACTTGCGTCATAAGGTTTGCCGTTAAATTCAAGTTTGATGCCGTCGGCATTGCCGAGAAATACGTTGAACGGGGTAATGCCTTCGACCGTAACCACCCGGCCGGCCGGGACCGTCTCATATAAAAGCTGGGTTTGCCTGGCATCACGGATATCGACCCAGGAGTCTTGTTCGGCGCGCAGCACCATCCGCGCGCGATTTCCAGGCGTGGCGGGAGCAAGCGGCTTATTCTCAGGCACAACCTGCTGCTCAAGCGGCTTATTCTCAGGTACAACCTGCTGCTTAGGAAAAGGCTGAGCCGACGCAGCCGATGCCGTAGCGGATGAAGTCCGGGGGACTAGCGGCTCTTTCGTAACCCCGGGCGTTCCCGGGATTTTATCCGCCGGCGGCGTTGGTTGGTCGCTTTTTTCCAAAGCGGGTGGAATATCTTGTGCAGTTGGTAAGCTCGATGTTTCTGCCGATAGGTTAGCGGCCGGCGGATTATTTTCCGGCAGGGGCGGGGAGGATTCGTGCCCTTGCCACCAAGCAGCAGTAAGCCCAATGACAATAGCGCCCATTAAATAAGTAATATACTTAACTTGGTTGTCTTTGCTGAGCATCGGCTCGGCCGCAGGCGTTACCTTAGTCATCGCCGCCGCCGATTTTTTCTGTAAGCGGGTATAGGCTTCTAATAGAGGCTCCGGCGCCAAACCCAGCAACAGCGAGTAACTACGCAAATAGCCCCGTACATAAGTAGCCTGAGGCAAATTTTTATAATCGTCGTTTTCCAACGCAACGATTTGACGGGCAGCCAGATGCAGCTGTGATGCGACATCTTCCGGGCTCAACCCTAAATCTATGCGTGCCTGGTGCAGTGTCTTGCCCGGGCCGACATCCGTACTTTGTTCACTGTGCTTGTCCACGTTTAAACCTATCTGTCATTCAATCGAGATTGCTTGAGTTGCTTGGCTTCCAAAGAGTCAGGATATTGAGCGGTGAGGCGCAAGGCGTAATGCGCTTGCATGTCCTTATTGCCCAAGGCGCGCTCGATATTGGCCGCCAATAGCAGGCTCTCCGGAGACTCCCTGGCGACTTCAAAATAACGCTGCATATAACCACGGGCGGATAGGGCTTGTCCAGAATCCAGGCTGATTTTCGCCATTTGATAAAGCGCGGGAGCCAGTTTTGGATTGACCTCGAGCGCGACCTTAAAGTATTTCACCGCCTGCGCCGCCGCGGGTTTTTTCATCAGGCACAGGCCCGCGTTTAAATTGGCCAGTTCAGGCGTTTTGTACAGAGGGTTCGTCAGCGCCGCTTTAAAGCGCTGCTCCGCTTCGTCCAACTTCCCTTGTTCGCAAAGAAAAACGCCGTAATTATTTTGCGCATCGGAATTATCCGGTTGCGCGGAAATGGCCTTGCGGAAATATTTATCCGCCTTATCGTAATTCTTCATACGCGCCTGCAGCAGCCCCATGATGTTATTCGCCTGGGAATCATTGGAATTAATGGCGAACGCCTTCTGAAGCTCCTGATTAGCGATATCTAACTGGTTTCTCTCCAAATAGCCGGCGCCTAAATCCGTGCGAATTCTCAACAATTCAGCCCGCTTATTTTCATCAAGCTTATCTGCGCAGGCGATGAGCAAGACACTTACAAGCAGGGTGAGCTTGCGCATTCGCTTACGCCGGATCGATCACAATTTGCCGGCGCCGGGCGCGCTTCGTGCGATCCTGCACGCGCCCGGCAAGCTGACCGCAAGCGGCGTCAATATCGTCCCCGCGCGTCTTGCGCGTCACTGTTACCAGCCCGGCTTCCATCAATACTTGGCGAAACCGGTCAATAACGGCTTTCGACGAGCGTGTGTACTGCGTCTGTGGAAATGGATTAAAAGGAATCAAGTTGACTTTAGATGGAAGATTTTTCAGCAGCGCTGCAAGCGCATGCGCCTGCTCGATACTATCGTTCACTCCCGCCAGCATCACATACTCGAAAGTTACCCGCCGGCGCGGCTCGTCCGTGACGTACCGTTTGCAGGCGTCCAACAATTCCGCAATCGGGTATTTTTTGTTCAGCGGCACCAACTGGTCGCGCAACCCGTCATCAGGGGCATGCAGGGATACCGCCAGACTGACCGGGCAAGCGACCCGCAAGCGATCCAGGGCGGGAACCACCCCGGCGGTGCTTAAGGTGACGCGGCGCTTTGACAGACCGTAGGCCGAATCATCCAGCATTAAATGCATGGCGCGCACAACGTGGTCAAAATTCAACAAAGGTTCGCCCATGCCCATCATCACTACATTAGTGATAACACGTTCGCCCTTGGGATCTTTTCCCAAGGCGCGATTCGCCACCCATAACTGCGCGATGATTTCTGCGGCGTCAAGGTTACGGTTGAAACCTTGGCGGCCGGTCGCACAAAAGGAACAATCGAGCGCGCAACCGACCTGGGACGACACGCACAAGGTGCCGCGGTCTTCTTCCGGGATAAACACGGTTTCAATGCAGTTTCCATCAACCAGGCGCAGCAACCACTTTCGCGTCCCGTCTTGCGCCTGTTGATCCATGACTACTTCCGGTGTGCGGATCTCGGCGGTGGCCATAAGGCGGGTGCGTAGCGGCTTGCCGATATTGGTCATGGCGGCGAAATCCTGCACACCATACTGGTGTATCCATTGCAAAACCTGCATGCCGCGGAACGGCTTTTCACCCATATCGGCAAAAAAAGCCGTCATCGCCGCCCGGTCCAGGCCCATCAAATTCATTTTGCCGCTCGTCTGCATGTTTTATCTGCTTTCTACCTCAACGGATGCGTGGACAAATTTCCATTTCGGAAAAGAAATAGGCGATTTCCGTTTTTGCGGTCTCCGCGCCATCCGATCCGTGAACCGCGTTTTCGTCGATAGTGCTGGCAAAATCCGCGCGTATCGTCCCCGCGGCCGCCTCTTTGGGATTCGTTGCGCCCATAATCTCGCGGTTTTTCGCGATCGCATCGATGCCCTCTAAAACCTGCACCACTACCGGCCCTGAGGTCATGAAATCAACCAGATCCTTAAAAAACGGCCGCGCCTTATGTACCGCGTAAAATCCTTCCGCCTGGTTACGCGTCAGGCGCAGCATCTTGGCCGCCACCACGCGCAACCCGGCATTCTCAAAACGGCTGTAAATCGCGCCGATAAGATTTTTCGCCACCGCATCCGGTTTAATGATAGAAAAAGTCCGCTGCATTGCCATTCAAAACTACTCCATTTCCAGCATTATTAGCAGCGTGCTAAAAAACAGAGCTTTTCAGCACGCTGCGCGGTATAGGGATATACTGCCATTTTTCAATCACATCAGTGATTGAAAAATGAAGAAAAGCAAAAATCACATTTTTTGCTTTTCGTGCTGGAAAAGGCCATGGATGGACTTTTCCAGCCTTAATTAAGAGTGAAATTAAATGGCGCATTGTAACGTTTAGCCTCAAACCCGGCAATCAAACAGGGCGAGAAAAATTATTCATCTTCCTGCTCGCCGATCCAAGCCATCTGGATCGCTTCCAGAATCTTTTCGCCGGAGTGCTCCGGCGCGTCGTCAAATTCCTCCAGATCCATCACCCACCGATGGAGATCAGTGAAACGGACTAATTTTGGATCGATGTCGGGGTGCTGTTCGCTCAACGCGATGGCAATATCCTGGATATCCGTCCACTTTAGACCCATGACTTCTCCTCGTTAACGACTCTCAGAAACCATATTAATAGTATATTTTGGTATCTCAATCACCAGATCCTGCTTGCCGAGCTTGGCTTGGCAACTCAAGCGCGACGACGGCTCCAGGCCCCATGCCTTGTCCAGCAAATCCTCTTCCTTTTCCTCGGCAGGGGCAAGGCTGCCGAATCCCTCACGAACTATCACATGGCAGGTGGTACAGGCACATGACTTCTCGCACGCGTGCTCGATATTAATACCGGCATTAAGCGCCGCATCACAAATGCTAATCCCCGGCTCCGCCCGAATAACGGCGCCTTGCGGGCAAATTTCCGCATGAGGCAGAATTTTCAGTTGTGTCATTGGTCATGCCCGCTATTTAAACTCTTCCACGCGATGCCCGGTTATTGCTTTGCGAATGCTCGCGTTCATGCGCCGCGCGGCAAACTCCTGGGTGGCTTCATCCAGCGCCTCCATCGCTTTTTTAATCTTAAGATAGCCGCTGCCCTGTGCCCGTGTATCGCGCAATTCAGCCAGCCGCCTATCGATCAGTGCGCGCTCATCTTGACTTAAAAGCGCGGCGCCGTCCGCCGCCAGCGCCGCTTCGAGTACAGTAATAAGGCGGTCGGCCTCGACTTGTTGCTCACGCAGATCGCGCACCGCCACATCCTCTTGCGCATAAGCGATCGATTCACGCAGCATGCGTTCAATCTCGTTATCACTCAAGCCGTAAGAGGGTTTGACCACGATGTGGCTTTGAACGCCGCTCGTTTGTTCCCGCGCGGATACGCTTAATAAACCATCCGCATCGACTTGAAACATAACCCGGATGCGCGCCGCCCCGGCCGCCATCGGCGGAATGCCGCGCAGTTCAAAATGCGCGAGCGAGCGACAATCGCTGACGAGTTCGCGCTCTCCCTGTACAACATGAACACTGATGGCGGTCTGCCCGTCTTTAAAGGTCGTGAACTCCTGCGCCTTGGCGACTGGAATAGTGGAGTTGCGCGGTATGATCTTTTCCACTAAACCACCCATTGTTTCTATGCCCAAAGACAGCGGGATCACGTCCAGCAGCAACATTTCTTTATCCGGTCTGTTGCCGGCAAGAATATCCGCTTGCACCGCCGCCCCGATCGCGACCACCTTGTCCGGATCAATGTCCACTAACGGTTCTCGCGCAAAAAACTGCGCTACCTTTTCCCGTACGCGCGGCATGCGGGTGACGCCGCCCACCAGCACGACTTCGCGGATATCTTTGGGATCAATGCCCGCGTCACGTAATGCCCGGCGGCAAGGAGTTAACGTCTTGTCGATCAACGGGTCGACCAAGGCATGCAACTGCGGTCGTGCAAGAACGCCTTCCCAGCGCTTCCCATCCGCACGTTTTACCTGCAAGCGCACGCTGTCTTTCTGGGATAGGGTTTCTTTGGCCGCGCGCGCATCGCGCAATAGACGGCGTAGTTGGCGATGATCGGCGCTGTCGGAAATTCCGGCTTGCCGCATCATCCAGGCGGCGATGGCATGATCCATATCATCGCCCCCCAGCCCGGAATCGCCGGCGGTCGCCATGACTTCAAACACCCCGCGGTTAAGGCGCAAGATGGAAATATCGAAGGTGCCGCCGCCTAAATCATAAATGGCAAAAATGCCTTCGGCATTTTTATCGAGGCCGTAGGCCACCGCCGCCGCCGTGGGTTCGTTCAACAGGCGTAACACCTTCAGTCCCGCCAGTCGCGCGGCGTCTTTGGTCGCTTGGCGCTGGGCATCGTCAAAATAAGCCGGCACCGTAATCACGACGCCGGCAAGCTCACCGCCAAAACTTTGCTCGGCGCGCCGTTTGAGATGCTTGAGGATTTCCGCCGATACCTCGACCGGACTGCGGTTGCCCGCGGCCGTATGGATCAGCGGCATTTCCGATTCCCCTCTGGAAAATTCATAGGGCAGTTTATCGCCGAGCTTTTTAACATCCTGCACGCCGCGCCCCATTAAACGCTTTATGGAGGCGATGGTGTTGAGCGGGTCATCAACCGCCGCCGCCAGCGCGGCTTCACCGACCACCGGCTCGGCATTGGCGGAATAGTGCACAACGGAAGGTAAAAGAGGATTTCCCAGCGCATCCGGCAGCGTTTCCGGCACACCGTTGCGCACGCTGGCGATTAAGGAGTTTGTGGTGCCCAAATCGATGCCGGCCGCCAACTGCTGTTGGCGCACTGCCTGCGATTGGTTCGGTTCACTGATTTGCAATAATGCCATTTCGATCACACTCAACCGGACTAAATAGATTATTGAAAAAGTCCATCCGTGGCCTTTTTGACTCGGACCTTTCTTCGCTTTGCAGTCCTGGCTTTGCTCGAAAGCCGGGGTTCGCCTTCCATGGCGAACCCGCTCAGCGGGAGGAAGGTCCATCGGACCTTCCTCTTGATCCGCTTCGCCCCTGGTCCTCGCCCTACGGGTGCTACCAGGTAGCGCCCACTCTCTCCCGGAGAAATTGTCAACACGCAAAGCAAAAAGCGGCCGCTCCTGCGCATCCCTGCGCTCGCGACGCACAGGGAAGTGCAAGTGTCGCGGGAGGCAGGATACCGAGAGCGACCGGCATTCGTGCATCCTGCACAGCACGGTTTTTGCTTTGCTTCATTTTTCAAACACTTAGTATGTTTGAAAAATGGCGGTACATCCCTATACCGCGACGGGCAGGAAGCCCTAGTGCCGCGGTAGCGCAGGGAGGCGCGAGAGCGGCCACCGCAGGGTGCTGAAAAACGAGTTTTTCAGCACCCTGCTAATATTCCTCTTCCAGTCTCTCGGTTTCCTGCAATAACTTTTCCAGAAACTGCATTTCTCTTATCACGCCGCGCGCGCGGTCCCGCGCGGCGTACGAGGTTTGCGCCAGATTCAACCTCAATGCATCGATCTTCGCCCGCAAACGCTGCTTGACATCTTCGGTAAACTCCGACAATAACGCTTGCGACCGGCAAGACCGGATTTCTTCCAACCTCTCGCGCAACTTCATCTGATCGGCCAGGAAAGCCGGATCCATGACGGTATCGGTTTCTTCGTCGGTTTCGACTCCCTCTAAATGGAGCAGATAGCGCCCGCGTTTAAGCGGATCCTTAAGGGTTTGAAACGCCTCATTGACGTAAGCAGTCATCTGTACGGACAACCGCCGTTCTTGCGCCGAGGTGTGGGAAAATTTGTCAGGATGAACGCTACGCTGAAGCTCGCGATAGCGGGCGGCGAGATCAGCGCTATTGAGATCAAACGTTACCGGCAGGCCGAATAGCGCAAAATAATCTTTTCGGAGCTCGGTCACTTGCGGGTCCGGGATTAAACACTAAAGCTTTCGCCGCAGCCGCACTCGCCTTTTACATTAGGGTTATTAAACTTGAAGCCCTCATTCAAGCCTTCTTTGCCGTAATCGAGCTCGGTTCCATCCAGGTAGAGCAGGCTTTTCGGATCAATAACCACCTTTATACCCCGGCTTTCGAACACAACATCTTCCGGTTGCAGGGCATCAGCAAACTCCAGGACATACGCCTTGCCTGAACACCCGGTAGTTTTCACGCCCAAACGCAACCCCTGTCCCTTCCCGCGTTTGGAAAGAAATTTACGCACGTGCTCGGCGGCATCGGCAGTTAAAGTGATCGGCATCGCAACCTTATTTAAGCGGCGTCAACCGCGCTCTTGGTATGTTTGGCTTGATAATCCGCTATTGCCGACTTAATCGCATCTTCGGCCAGCACCGAACAGTGTATTTTAACCGGCGGCAACGCAAGCTCTTCAGCGATGTGGGTATTTTTGATTCGCCCGGCTTCCTCCAAGCTCTTACCCTTGACCCATTCGGTCAATAAAGAGCTGGAAGCAATAGCGGAGCCGCAACCATAAGTCTTGAACTTGGCATCTTCGATAATGCCCTGCTCGTTGACCCTGATTTGCAGCTTCATCACGTCCCCGCACGCCGGCGCGCCGACCATGCCGGTGCCCACCGACTGGTCATTTTTATCAAACGCACCCACATTACGCGGATTCTCATAATGATCTAGCACCTTTTTGCTATAGGCCATAAATAAAAACCTCCAAAAACAGAACCTTAGATTAAGATTAATGCGCCGCCCATTGTACACTATTCAAGTCGATGCCTTCCTTATACATCTCCCACAGAGGAGAAAGCTCACGTAGTTTAACGATCTTTTCCTTAACCAGTTTTATGGTGTATTCCACGTCCTCCTCGGTGGTAAACCGACCGAGCGTAAAGCGTATCGAGCTATGCGCCAATTCATCGTTGCGTCCCAGCGCCCGCAGTACATAAGAAGGCTCGAGGCTGGCGGAAGTACAGGCCGATCCGGAAGAAACAGCCAGGTCTTTTAACGCCATAATTAAGGACTCGCCTTCGACAAAATTAAAACTGATGTTCAAGTTGCCGGGGATACGGTGCTCAAGATCACCGTTGATATACACCTCTTCGATGTCCTTGAATCCTTCAATGAGGCGATTGCGTAATCCGCGCAGGCGCTCGCCCTCGGCCGGCAGTTCTTCTCTCGCCAGACGGAAAGCTTCACCCATGGCTACAATCTGATGGGTCGGCAAGGTGCCGGAACGCATGCCGCGTTCATGCCCGCCGCCGTGCATCTGCGCCTCGATGCGCACCCGCGGCTTGCGCCGCACGTAAAGCGCACCGATGCCTTTTGGCGCGTAAACCTTATGCCCGGATAAGGACATCAAGTCCACGTTCATCGCATTGACATCGATCGGCACCTTGCCCGCGCTTTGCGCCGCATCGCTGTGGAAGATAACGCCGCGCGCGCGGGTCAGCTTGCCGATCGCGGCGAGATTCTGGATGACGCCGATCTCATTGTTCACATGCATGATGGAAACCAGAATGGTGTCCGGCCGGATAGCGGCCTCGAGCTTCTTTAAATCAATCAGACCGTTAGGTTCCGGATCTAAATAAGTGACGCTAAACCCTTCGCGCTCTAACTGGCGGCAGGTATCCAATACCGCCTTATGCTCGGTTTTACAGGTGATGACATGTTTGCCCTTGCCGCTATAAAAATGCGCCGCGCCCTTAATCGCCAGGTTGTCGGATTCGGTCGCGCCGGAAGTCCATACAATTTCTTTGGGATCGGCGTTAATGAGCCGCGCTACCTGCACGCGCGCTTCCTCCACCGCTTCCTCCGCTTTCCAACCAAAGGCATGCGAGCGGGAAGCGGGATTACCGAATTCTCCGTCCGGCGTGAGATAACGACACATTTTTTCCGCTACGCGCGGATCCACCGGCGTGGTAGCGGAATAATCCAGATATATGGGCTTCTTCATCCTAACTCCAACATGCTTTGGTCCACTTTCGTACGGCACTATTAGGTTATTGAAAAAGTCCATCCGTGGCCTTTTCCAACAAGCAAAGCAAAAAGCGTGGTTTTTGCTTTGCTTCATTTTTCAAACACTTAATGTGTTTGAAAAATGGCGGTAATCCCTATACCGCACCGCAGGGCGCTGAAAAACTCGTTTTTCAGCGCCCTGCTATGGATGCGCTACCAGCGCGTGAATCGATTTCGCCTGACGTAACGCGACTTCCTGGACGGCCGGCCGCTTGACTAAATCGGCCAGGGTCACCCCACTTAAAAATTCATAAATCCGTTCGCTCAGATCTTGCCACAGATAGTGGGTTAAACAGCGGCCTTCACTCTGGCAATTTTTCTCCCCGGCGCAGCGGGTAGCGTCGATGTTTTCATCGATGGCGACGATGATCTCCGCGATCGAGATTTGCGCCGGCGGCAGCGCCAAATGGTAACCCCCGCCCGGGCCGCGTACGCTCTCAACCAAACCTTTGCGCCGCAAACGCGCAAACAATTGCTCCAAATAGGTCAAAGATATACCCTGGCGGTGGGCAATATCGCCGACCGCGACGGCTGCTTGCTCATGGTGGATGGCTAAATCCAGCATCGCAGTCACGGCGTAACGCCCTTTGGTAGTCAGTTTCACGGTGAATCCTGGCCTGTTTACTATAGATTGGCATACCCGACGGATTTAGTCAACTATTTTTCCGAAAGGTTCTGGGGCTTAGAGTTTGATTCAAAATCGCACAACTCAAGCTCGGGCAAATCCAGCTTTTCCACCTCGATGCCGGCCTTTTTTAATGCCCGGCACAACATTTCCATTTTTCGATCGACCGCGTGCAAGTGATCAAGCATATGATTGATGGCGTGGGCCACCGGGTCGGGCATTTGGCTGGTCAGGCCATAAGCCTCGAAACCCATTTTCTTAGCTATCGCCTCGCGCTTGCGGGTTTGCTCATCCTGCGCAGAGGCGACCACACGTCCGGGTATCCCTACTACCGTAGCGCCTGCCGGCACCTCCTTGACCACCACGGAATTCGAGCCGATGCGCGCACCATCGCCGATCCGGATGGGTCCTAAAATCTTGGCGCCGGCGCCGACCACGACATTATTCCCAAGCGTCGGATGGCGTTTCGCCTTTTGCCAACTGGTGCCGCCAAGGGTAACGCCGTGATAAAAAGTGCAATCATCGCCAATCTCGGCGGTTTCCCCGATCACCACCCCCATGCCATGATCGATAAAAAATCGCCGCCCTATCTTGGCACCGGGATGAATCTCAATCCCGGTGAGCCAGCGGCTGAGATGGGACAATAAACGCGCCAGCCAATACCAACGCCACCGCCATAAACGCTGGGAAACCCGATGCAAAGCCACGGCATGCAGGCCGGGATAAGTAGTGAGAATTTCCAGCGTGGAACGCGCCGCCGGGTCGCGCTCAGCAATGCTTCGAATATAATCCTGCAATCGCGCTAACATGGAATAATCCTAAAAGGCAAAAATTAGGCCGTTGTTGACTGTTTTTGTCAAGTATTATTTGTCAGGCGCCGCTGCACCGCGGTAAGTATACCGCGCAGGATATTCAGTTCGTTTTTATCAAGCTGGGCGCGGTTAAATAAACGCATTAAGCGCCGCATCAGTTTGCGCGGATTGGCTGGGTCAAGAAAGGCGATTTGAACCAACACCTGTTCCAGGTGATGATACAAGCTTTGCAAATCTTCATGGCTGGCCAAGGGCTGGTCTTCCCGGCCCATCGCCTGCGCGGGCGCGGAAACGGCGTTTGCGCCGGCAAGAAAGATTTCATAAGCCATGATTTGCACCGCGCCGGCCAGATTCAGCGAGGGAAAATCCGGATTAACAGGGATAGACACCATATAATGGCAGCGGTCGAGTTCGGCATTCGTCAGCCCGGTGCGCTCACGCCCGAACAAGAGTGCCGCCGGCGCGGCATGCTTAACCAGCTTTTCGGCACACGCCTGCGGATCCAGGCTGGGCCAGGCGATGCTGCGTGCCCGTGCGCTCGTGCCCATCACCAGGCTACAGCCCTCCAAGGCCTGGTCCAGGCCCGGGTGCACCCGCGCCGCGACCAGGACGTCCTCCGCGCCGGTGGCGCGCGCACTGGCTTCCGCGTCCGGGAAACGGATTGGCGCGACCAGACGCATATTGGTTAAACCCATATTCTTCATCGCGCGCGCCGCCCCACCGATATTTCCCGGATGCGTGGGATGAACCAGTACAATACGGATGTTGTTCGAGTACATGAACATGTCCTAGCAGGTTGTTGAAAAAGTCCATCCGTGGCCTTTTTCAACACGCAAAGCAAAAAGCGGCCGCTCCTGCGCATCCCTGCGCTCGCGGCATTCGTGCATCCTGCACAGCATGGTTTTTGCTTTGCTTCATTTTTCAAACAC
>DATGVQ010000204.1:0-2440 GCA_035300145.1 Acidiferrobacterales bacterium
GCGAATACGCATGTACTGACTACGTTCCCATGACATAGTTGCTATTTCGCCGGCGGTAGGAATTATTACCTGTTGCATCGAAGGTTCCTCCCGTTCTCTTTAAAGTTCACCCTCCTTCGGAATTACGCTAACCAACTGACTTGACCTTGACGCAAACCTTGTGCCCAATCAGGTATGCGACTGTGGACGCCCTTGTTCCTTGGGCAATTGGACATCACTGATGCAATTTCCTGAAACAGCTCCTGAAGTGGCAGCAGGGAGAATCTTCAAGTTCGCAGAAAACGCGAAAATTGACGTGATTTCGGCGCGCCAGACAATGTTACGGTCGCATGTCCTTAACGATCATTAATGTTTGCTCACCAAATCAGGCCAACTGAAGTGTCGCTCGTACTCTATATCGTGGAAGAAATTGCACGGGACGCGAACTTTCGCGCCGCAAGTGCCGAAAAATCGAAGGAATTAGCTCGATCGCCGCTGGCACGATACTCGCACCACGATCCAGGCGATCAGGCCAAAGCCTGGTCCGCACGGCCACCGGACAGAAGCGGTTGTTCGACCGCTGCTCGAAACGGAAAGGCGTGTTTTACCGTATTGGTTACGAGGAACTCCAGGGGAGGAGAGGGACCATTTATGAAAACGACACTAAGACGATCGATGACTGCACTGCTTGGCGTGGCGATGCTCACTGCGGTTGCGGGCTGCGCCGGCGAGCCACTCAGCACACGCGAAAAGGGTACTTTGATAGGCGGGGTCGGAGGTGCCGGTGCGGGTGCGCTGATTGGTTCTATGGTGGGTCATCCGGGAGCCGGTGCGGCCATTGGTGGTATTGGCGGAGCGGCGGCTGGCTATGGCATCGGCAACAATATGCAAAATGAGCAGAACGAGCGCTACCGCCGGTATGGCGAGTAGTAGTCCGCGAATTCTCACTCCTGTGACTGAGTAGATAAGCCGCGGTTCGGAAGGGCCGCGGCTCTCTCTACCTAATGGGTCAACTACCGTAGTAGACTTTGCGATTTTTTACCCGAGCAGCGACTTTGCCACCACTTCGCGATGAATCGGGGCGTTGCCCAGGTTCGCTTCGCCCGCGAGCGCCCGACGATGGTAGAGATGCATATCGTGCTCCCAGGTGAACCCGATGCCGCCATGGACCTGGATAGCCTCGCTGGTGACGTTTTTAGCCATATCGGACGCGTACGCCTTCGCCATCGGGACGGCTGTCGCAGCTTCGGCCACGCGCTCATCGACGGTCCAACAGGCGTAGTAGGTCAGCGACCGCGCGTTCTCGACCGCGACCATCATATCGACACACTTGTGCTTGACCGCCTGAAAGGAGCCGATGGGCTTGCCGAACTGGACGCGCGTCTTGGCGTAATCGACCGAGATATCCAGCGCCTTTTGCGCCGTTCCAACCATCTCGGCCGAGAGCGCCGCGGTCGCGATATCGAGGACGCGCCGTAACGTGCTCCAGCCCTTGCCTTCGGCGCCAATCACCTCGGATGCGGGAACATTGTCGAATTTCACGTGGCACATCCGCCGCGTCATATCGACCGTCTTGAGTTGCGTGACGGTGATGCCCTTTTCGTTGGCGGGAACACATAGCAACGTGATGCCTTCTTCGCCCTTGCCCCTGCCGGTGCGCGCCGCAACGACGATCGCGTCGGCGACATGCGCATCGGGGACGAAGAATTTCTCGCCGCTAAGCTTGTAGCCCTTGCCGCGTTTAGTGGCCTTTAGTTCGATTCCGCCCGCGTCGAAACGGCCGGCCGCTTCGGCAATCGCAAGGGTCGCGATGAATTTACCCCCGGCCATCTTGGGCAGGAACTCGCTCTTCTGCGCGTCGGAGCCACCTTCGATAAATGTCGGCACGCCAAGCATCGCGGCGGTGAAAAACGGGCCGGGAATGAGCGCCTTGCCGGCTTCTTCGACGATAACCGTCATGTCCAGAAAAGTCCCGGCTTGTCCGCCGTACTGCTCCGGAATCAGCAGCCCGGGCCATCCGAGCCCGACGAGCTTTTGCCAGAAATCCGGGTCATGCGCGCTTCCGTCGGCCATCATGCGGCGCACGAATTTGGTATCGCAGTTGTCGGCCAGGAAGCGCTTGGCCGCGTCGCGTAACATCTCTTGCTCTTCTGAAAATCCGAAGTCCAACTTGCTTTCCTCCGTCGCCGGCTGGGCACTATTGTCCCGGATAGTCCCGTATTAGTCCTCGTCTCGACTCATTTTCAGGTGACGGTTTTCAGGTACCATTAACGGTTCCGCACACGCAAGGGCGACGGCGCGCGGACCATACTACGGTGCAACCGGAAGAACCGCTATCGATTCTATCCTGACCCAGCCAGCGTCTTTGACATCGACCGGTTTAACGCCGCCGGGCCCGTGAACCACATAGCGGCCGGGTTTAAGCACCAGGCGGAAAGTGCCCGGGTTGTTCTGGTAGCAG
>DATGVQ010000205.1:0-6845 GCA_035300145.1 Acidiferrobacterales bacterium
TGCCACGTCCGCGACGGCGATGAACAGCCCGGTTAGGTTCGATCGCACCGTTGTCCTCGATCCTAGCGCCACCACGGCGCAAACCGTCATAATCGGCACAGGGCGGGCGAAGAGTCGTCGGGGCGCGCTCGTGGCGGCGGCGCTGCTTGTGCCGCTCATTGCGGGCGCGGCTTATCTTGCATTGCACAAACCCGCGGCGGCGCCGCCGATCGCGGCCGCGCCCACTCCCGTCCCGGCAGCCGAAGTGGCGCCAACATCGTTGTCGGCCGAACCTGCTAGCCCGGCGCGGGTGACAGCACCCAAGCAGACGGTCGCAAGCACCGGGGATGCGCGCGCGCGCGAGTCGCGTGAGCGCGAGCAGAAGCTTGAAGGTCTGCTAACGCGCTTTCAGGAATTGGTGGCGCCGGGTTCGTTCAGCGCGACGCGCGCCGGTCGCGCGCAGGATTTGGTGGGCGAGGCCACGCGGCTTGCGCCGGACGACCGCCGGGTGCGCGCGCTGCCCGATCGCCTTGCTGACGCCTACCTGAAGCTCGCCACGATTAAAGCAGAGGAGAAGAACTACCAGGAGTCGGACATGCTCATTCGCCGCGGGCTTGAACTCAGACCCGACCACCGGCAACTGCAAGCGCTGCAAAAGGACGTTGCCGAAAAACAGAAGCCGAAACGGTCGACGTTTGGTACCTTCTAGCAAATGCGAGCAGCCGAGTTAAATGTCCGCTGGCGCGCGCAGCGTTCCGAAGTCCCAATCCGCAACGCAACGAGGGCCACGCTCCGCGGATGCCGGATTCTCCGGTAACCCGTCAAAAGTAGTTCGTGATGCCCAGAAAGAAACTCGTGTAGCGTTCGGTGAGATCGTCCAGATCCTTCGTTTGATACTTGGTCGCCTTTACGCCGACGCGGTAGCCCAGCGATCCGGTCAGCGGGCCGGACCAGGTCAAACCATAACTGAGACCGGTAGTGTCGCCTTTAAAGCGAGTGACCTTGGTGCCTGGATGAACGGCTACTTGCAGTTCACCGTCGAGTTGAGCGTAGCCGATCGACAGTCCGAGAGTACCTTTGTCGCCAAATGTTTTGCTGTAGCCGACTCCGGCGAACGGTCCTGTTTCCGTGTATTCGACATCGGTGACGATGAGGGTAGTGATGCTGGGGCTGGGGACGGCGGGAGTAGTAACGACTCTGGTCTCAGTAAAATTACTGGCGCCCTGGGTATAGCCAGCGAATAGGCTAAAGGACTGGTTTAGGCGGTACCCTAATGTGAAGGTGGAATCAGCGCGCGAATAGTCAGTTATGGTCGCTGTCGGAATCGGAGCGCCACTGGTCATGTCAAGGGCCTGACCGGTACTTGGGTCCGCGCTGATGGATTTGTCGTAGGACAGACTGGCATAGAAGGACTTATAGCCCAGTGCAATGCTCGGGTTGATAGTTACGAAAGAGGGGTTAAATACGTTGCTGGCGCTGGTAAAATCCAGACGCATATCTTTGAATCCGAAATCCAAGCCGCTAACGATCGTCACATCGCTTTCGGCGCCATGGGCTGTACCCAGACCGACGGCGATGAGTAACAACGTAAGTGTTAAACGACGCATGACTCCTCCGTGCAATTTGGTGGTTGGTGTCCGACCGAGTCCTGCCTGTAGTCACGCTTGAGCAGTTTCGAGAATTTCAGTATCTGCGATCGCTCTATCTGTGTCCCGCACCCTCCTGCTACTGCGGCGTGACTATCACGCCGATGGACGTATTAGCGCATGTTTGTTGTGGCGCACCTGGAGCCTGGCAAGCGCCGTCACAGGAGTAGTACAGAGAGCATATTCCGAAGAAATCAGGACATCCTTGAAAAAAGGTGTAAAAACCGCATACACCCGTCTTACAGGTGGGCTCAAACGTTGGAACGTCAGGTAAGGGGGACACACCTATTTGCACGGTGTTGCGGCAAGCTGCATTGGTAATTCGATAGACAACGTTGTTCGTCGCCTGAAAACCCGGACTGCCATTGGTAGTGGCAGCGTTGAAAGCATAGGGCACCGAGGAGAGCGGACGGCGCGGCGTCATTTCCGAGTCCGGGGCCACCGTGACGCCGAGAAATACTGGGTTCACGAACACCGCCGGCGTGAGCGGCGTGATAGTGCCCAGCTCGACGCTGAAGTTTCCATTCGACACCGATACCGACTGCGATTCCTGCCAGAGGGCGGTGCCGCCCGAGACCACGTCATAAAGCCGGAAGACCACGCTCACGGTGCCATTCACCGGGCTGCCGTTACTTTGGGTGAGGATGCCCTGATAATTCATCGTTGCCGGTATCGCAGCGTGGGCAGAAACGGCGATAAAAGCGGATACAAGCACAGCGATTAAATGCAACATGGCACGGCGAGTCAACGAGTGGGTATGCATGGATGCTCCTACGCTGGATAAACGGAATTGGTCATGGAGTGCGGCGAGGATCAATTGGGACGTGACCCGCCGCTGAGGGTATACCCGGCGCTGCTCGACTCGCCGGTGGGGGACGACTGTCCGAGCGTTGCCGTCAGCCGGAAAGACGCGGACGCCATGCTGCCCCCGGTCGCGGCGGCGACGTCCTGATACACAATATAATTCTCGCTCTTGCTGCCGTTGGTGACCGGCACTGGCGCGGGGCGCTCGGCCTCGCAATCCTCGTCAGCCTTGCGGCCGCTCGCACGGACAACCTGCTCGCGTCCGGAGCGGGCTCGCTCGTCGCGCTCAACGGCGGCTATCACGTTGCCTTCGTCGTCGGCGCAATCTTCGCGGCCGCGGCGGCCTTGCTCAGCGCCGTGCTTCTTCGCGGTGGCCCCGCCCGGCACCGGCGTGGTCCCACCCGTTGAGCCGGATCCATTGCCGGAACCACCGCAGGCAAGGAGCATAAACGCAAGAATAAACGGGGTGAGCTGTTGTGTAGCGGTACGAATACGATGATGACGCATTACTCCTCCGTGTAATCTTGTGATTGATGTCCCGCTAGGTGCCGCTGGTGATCATACTTAAGAAGTGTAGCATCCGCGGCCCGGTCGTCAATCTTGGACGCCATAGGTGACAGCATCAGCCTGTTAGGGAATTTCACGCACGACCTCGGCCGCCTCCTTGTCCATGCGCAAGCCTTTAAAGGCGGGGTGACGCATGGTATGGGCCTGCGTCCATTCGGTAAATTCCACTTCGCACACCAGCTTCGGCTCGACCAAAATTGCGTCCGGTTTAGGCGGCTTGCTGGAAAACGGGTTTGTGTCGCGCCATAGCGGTGTAAGCAGAGTGAGCAGTTTATTCAGCGTCGCTTCGGTAAATCCAGTTCCATCGTCATTTCATTATGCGTTTATCATTTTGGCGTTATGTTTTTTATGTTGTGGTGCGTGGAACGCACCCTTGTATGATCAAAGAACGGGAAGGAAGGGATATTCTCGCCCGCCGGATTCGCGAACTCAGACAGGCGCGCGGCTGGGCGCAAGATCGATTGGCCGAGGAAAGCTGCTTACATCGTACCTACATTGGAGCCATTGAACGATCCGAACATAACGTAGGTATTGATACCATCGCAAAGCTGGCAAGTGCGCTCAAGATCTCATTAAAAGATCTGTTCGACGGCTCAAAAAGTAAGTAACGGGGATTACCTTAAGCTGGGCGAGGGAGATCACCAATAAGCTAGAACAGTAAAATTCACTCGGCTGCTTTATCGAACGACATGCGTATTGAGGATGCTTTTGGCAGATAAAAACGCCAGAATGTGTAACCCATGCCCCCGGACTTTATTTGTTACTTATCTCTCCGACCGCTCACTAGAACGAAAGCATGATGGGAAGATTGTTTGATACTGCATGTTGTGCTAACTCGGTGAAAACACGCATGCCAACCATTGCTGCTTCCTCAAAGGGGACAAACGAGTCCCGCGGTTTGAAGCGCTGAACGAGCGACGGTGACGACCAGGCGAGTGGCTTTGCATTTAGCTCCCTGAGCTGCTCCAGCAGTCCGGCGCATGAGGCGATCATGGTCTCCTTACCGGTGAGGTCAGGGAATTTAAAGCAGAAGTAAAAGTCACCGGGAAGCCAAAGGTTCGCCTGAAGGATAACTCGAAAATGGAGATTTGCCTCGTTTTGCATAACTCTCAGGAAGACAGGATCCTCAGCCCAGACCTCAGGCAACGTGTGAGGAGGCTTAGCACCGTCCTCAGCATACGCTGCCCACAGCAGAAGCCCAGAATAACCAGGCCAACCGGGACGATCGGTGAAATACGGCTTGTCAAGTGACTCGGACCAGGTGACTGGGTTCCCCCCATTTGCAGCGAGGCCTTGGCTTATAGCATTCTGCCAAGCAGCAACCGCCTGCTGAACTTCCTCCGCCGGAGGCGGAGGTAGCGGCTCTCCTCCGGCATAGATCATCTTGTAAGATGCGCCATCGATTCTTGCTTGACGCTGGACCGCGTTTTCCCAGTCTCGTCGATAGAACCGCGTGAACGTGCCGACGTAAACATCAAATGCCATTCGCTTCCTCTAAGCCGCCTAACGAGCCTGTAGGAAAACCCAAAAATCAGTATTGGAACGTTTTACATTCCGTGTTGGGGCGTGGGTTAGACCCTGCCTAAATCGACAAGCCAAGACGAAGACCATCGTCAACCTCAGCAAGCAATCGAGGGTTAAGCCTTCCAACTCGCTCTGTCAGGAACGACTTATCCACCGTGATGATCTGAGAGATATTCACTACGGATGGCTTTGTGAGCCCGGTTCCCTTCCCCGGAAGGCGAACGTTCCCCGGAGCGTCAGCCAGTCGTAAATTTGATGTAACGACAGCCGCAATTACCGTACCGATACGGCTTTCATTAAAGCTGTTTGCCGAAATGATCAGCAAAGGCCGGCGGAAACCGGGACCAGAACCGGAGGGCTCAGTCAGAGAAGCCCACCAGATTTCGCCGCGGCGCATTACCGTTTGTGCCGAACGAGTGTGCGATGCTGAAGCGTAGCGAACTCGGGCTCCAAAGACGAGCCTTCTTCATCAGAGCCGTAGATCTGGTTAAGACCAGACGTTATTAAGTCCTCCCGGTGCTTTTCGATAAGCTCCGCAAGCGCTTTGGAATAGAGTTCGCTTCGAGAAACCTTTAACCGAGCGGCGAGTTGCTCAGCTGAGCGGAAAACACGATCGGGGATGGAAATAGCCGTTTTCATGTGCTCAGTATAACAACGGTTATACCAGTGTCAATCCGCTCTACCATGGTAGGGGCTAACGGGCGCGAGTTAAGCGACGCGGTGTTCACTACATCATAAAGCCCATGAGGTTTCCTAGGTCATAAATCGTCATATCCCCGGAAGCAGGCATCCAGGCTTTTCCGCGGTTTTCTGGATTCCCGCTTGTGCGGGAATGACTTGTTCGGAAATCCCTTAGCGAGTGGCAGTGGGGATGTTGGGGTCGGTGCGGCGTTCTTGGCGCAAGATGAGAAAACGCGGATCGGCAGTGAAGCCGAGTTTGACCTGGGCGCCGTGGATGTCCGTTACCATGACCTCGATCGGTCCTCGGGCAAACAATTCCCCGATCGGCATCTGAGGATCAAGGTCTTCCATCATATCGGAGATAAGAAATAGACTTCTGGCTGTGCCCCGCGGTCCTTAATCCAATCAAAGTATCGGTGTTCTATAAGTACCCTGACAGCTGGTCCATAATCACTCTGAAATAATTCCACATGTTTTACGATACCTGCCCAGGCTATCGTGTCATCGCTATACCGCGTCGGGTTCTGCTTAACCTGCTGCGGATAGATATTCTTTCGGGCTTTTTTATAGACCTCTTGACCCGCCGGCGAGCTAGGTGCGTACGGTCTCGATGAGTAGGTAGCGCAGGCAGCTAAACCGGTTGTCACCACAAGAAGTGAAGCGATAGATAAACGTATTTTTTGTCATGAGGACCTCCCGCGGAGTAATTGCCATCTAACGTTCACGGTGAGGGACGGTCACCAGCTTGCTGGCGACCGTCCCTCTCGACCGTGCGGTTGGGCGGCATCATCTGCGGTGCCATGGTACTCCGGCAATCACTTCTTCCAAAGTGAACTCAGGAGGAACGTCACTCCAACGAGATGCGCGCTCTAGTATGACGGCGGGCTGACTCGGCGAGACGGCATAGAAGTGGTCCACCAATGGACTGAGCTGAAACTCCCGGAGATAACCCTCCAACATTTCCCGGGTGAAGCGATCTCGCTTCTTCGGGCGGTTGTATGCAGTAAGGTTTTCGAAGGGATATGGCGTGCCCGACTGCGAAAAGACCCAGCGCCCGCCGTCATTGGCGGCGGCGACTGACCTTCGATAGTTGCTCAGAGGTTGCCCTCCCAAAGCAGGCGGTGCGTAGACTTCCCACATCACCGCCGGCCACTTCGCTCGCTTGGGGGTTGCGCAGACCCGCATGGCTAAAACGCCCATTCGCCCCGAAAGTTGCGACATCACCGGGAAAGGATCAGAGCCATCAATGCCGCTCTGAACAAAGGCGGTCCAATCGGAATTGGTGGGGAGGAACAGAACACGACGCTTTTCGGCTGAAAGAGGCGGCAGGCACTCAAATGCGGCTTTAAGAGAATGTACCTCGCGCGTCGAATAATGAATTCCCAAATTGCCGTGCCATTTGGTGAACTCGGTTACCACAGTTGCGACCGGAGCCTTGATCAGGCCTAGGTCTTTCGTAACGGGATGCCAAGATTCGATCAGCACGATGTATCGAATGCCGCCCAATCGGGATAGGGCGACGCCTCACGGCGCCGCTCCTCCCACACCACCGTGCGTACGGATCACGTACACGGCGGTTCGATGAATAAAATTCCTACCGTGCTGCAAGAACAGGTAGCCCCATGTTACTGAAGTACCGCACCG
>DATGVQ010000206.1:0-29799 GCA_035300145.1 Acidiferrobacterales bacterium
TTTCCATGAACCTGCGGCCGGAGGCCGCACCGACTTTCCCTCTCCCACCGGGAGAAGGCGATCCGAAGGGCCGGGTGAGGGAGAGACCGCCCGGTTCATGGGCACAATTCGTGGCAGAAACGCGGCCAGGCGGTCTCTCCCCGACGGTCTTAGCCGCCATTTAGTCTTGCGCCAGCACGATCGCGGCAATCCTGACCCATTCTGTAACAGTTGTCCAAATCTGCAACAGTCGTATCCGATCATTCTTGAAAAGTGATTGACTCTTATGAAGGCTCTGTGTTTGTATAACTAAGTGCGCACGTTCGGTAAGATTTTTTCCGGGAATGCTGAAAATGTGTATGTCGTTACGGTGAAGAGAGCAGATTCGTTGGGGCCGTGAGGCAAAGCAGCACTCTTATTCAACTCAAACACTACTCAAACACTATAAGTAAGAAGGAGGAGGCATGAGAGTTCATTTTCGTTACTTGATAGTACCGTTGGCGTTGGTCGCCGCCGCAAGCGTGACCCTAGCCAACTCGGACGTGGAAAAACTCACGGCAAATCCGAACAACTGGGCAATGCAGGCCGGTGATATGTACAACCAGCGCTATAGCAAGCTCAACCAGGTCAACGCCGGCAACGTCAACAAGCTGCAAGTCGCCTGGTTGTTTTCTACCGGGGTATTGCGCGGTCACGAAGGTTCGCCGCTGGTGATCGGCGACACGATGTACATCCACGCGCCGTTCCCCAACAAGATCTTCGCGGTCGACCTCAACACCCAAAAGATCAAGTGGAAGTACGAACCCAAGCAGGATCCGGCGGTCATTCCGCAGATGTGCTGCGATACGGTTAACCGCGGGCTGGCGTACGCGGAAGGCAAGCTGTTCCTGCAGCAGGCCGACAGCATGCTGGTGGCATTCGATGCCGAGACCGGCAAGATTCTCTGGTCGGTGAAGAACGGCGATCCGAGCGTGGGCGCGGTCAACACCAACGCGCCGCATGTGTTCAAAGACAAGGTCATCACCGGGATCTCCGGCGGTGAGTGGGGTGTGCGCGGCTTTATCTCGGCATACGACATCAACACCGGCAAGATGGTGTGGCGCGGCTACAGCACCGGTCCGGACGCCGAGATGCTGATCGACCCGAACACCACCACCGCCTGGAAGGATGGCAGCGTGCAGCCGGTGGGGCCGAACTCGTCGCTCAGCACCTGGAAGGAAGACCAGTGGAAGATCGGCGGTGGCACCACCTGGGGCTGGTACAGCTACGACAAGCAACTGAACCTGCTCTATTACGGCTCCGGCAACCCGAGCACCTGGAACCCGGCGCAGCGCCCCGGCGACAACAAGTGGAGCATGAGCGTCTGGGCGCGTGACGTCGATACCGGCAAGGTGAAGTGGGTCTATCAGATGACGCCGTACGATGAGTGGGATTTCGACGGCATCAATGAGATGATCCTCGCCGATATCCCGGTCAAGGGCAAGATGACCAAGGCCTTGGTGCACTTCGACCGCAACGGCTTCGGCTATACCCTTGACCGCGTGACCGGTGCCCTGCTGGTGGCGCAGAAGTTCGACCCGGCGGTGAACTGGGCAACCCACGTGGACATGAAGTCCGGCCGTCCGCAAGTGGTGTCCAAGTACTCCACCGCGCAAAACGGGCCCGAGGTCAACACCAAGGGTGTCTGCCCCGCGGCGCTGGGGTCGAAGGACGAGCAGCCCGCCGCGTTCTCACCCAAGACCAAACTGTTCTACGTGCCCACCAACCATGTGTGTATGGATTACGAGCCGTTCAAGGTCGACTACATCGCCGGCCAGCCCTACGTGGGCGCCACATTATCCATGTATCCCGCCCCTGGCGGTAAGGATATGGGCAACTTCATCGCCTGGGATGCGAGCAGCGGCAAAATCGTGTGGTCGAAGCCCGAGAAATTCTCGGTGTGGAGCGGCGCTCTCGCTACCGCCGGGGATATCGTGTTCTACGGAACCCTCGAGGGTTATCTGAAGGCGGTAAACATCACGGACGGCAAGGAACTCTGGAAGTTCAAAACCCCATCCGGGATCATCGGCAACGTCTTCACCTACGAGCACAAGGGCAAGCAGTATGTCGGCGTGTACTCGGGCATTGGCGGCTGGGCCGGTATCGGCATGGCGGCGGGCCTGGAGAAAGACACCGACGGTCTGGGTGCGGTGGGCGGCTATCGAGAACTCAACCAGTACACGGATCTCGGCGGTTCGCTGACCATATTCACCTTGCCTGGGCCGGTAACTCCGTAGTTCTTATGCTCTCAAAGCAATGGCATCCCGCGGCGCATACGCGGGATGCCATTTTGTTTGTGCATACCGTAAGGTTGATATGAAATGTACTTGGTTGGTCGCCTCCGCGTTAAGTGCGGCCACCGCGGCGGGATTTGCCCAGCAGGAGCAGAATGCTCCCGCGCAGTCGGAAAAAGACGGCGTCGTCAAGACCGATCTTTACACGGTCGTGGAGGGCTACAAGGTGGATCACGCGACGATGATGGGTTTCCGCGCCTGGCGTGCGGCGGCTTGCGATCGCTGTCACGGCGCCAATCAGCAGGGGTTGGTCGGGCCGTCTCTCATCGACAGCCTCAAAGTGCTGAGCAAGGACGACTTCAAGAAGACCGTCACCGAGGGCCGGCTCGAGAAAGGCATGGTAAGCTTCAAGACCAGCAAGATGGTGATGGAGAACCTCGACAACCTCTACGCTTATCTCAAGGGCCGCTCAGATGGCGTGATCATCCGCTCCAAGGTCGAGGAATTAAAGGAGTAGAATAATGTCGGCTTCCCACTGCCAGGTATTGTCGCACCGGTTACGCCACGCGGTCATGACCTGCAGCGTGGCGATCGCGGTTGTCTGCGGCGTACCCGCGGCGAAGATCTTCGCGGACGAGTCCGCAGGGGACGCACGTAAGGCACTGCGTGTGTGCGCCGATCCCAACAATCTGCCTTTCTCCAACGAGAAGGGGGAGGGTTACGAAAACAAGATCGCCGAGCTGTTCGCGCGCGAGCTGGGCCTGCCGCTCAAGTACTACTTCTTGTCGCAGCGCTTCAACTTTGTGCGCAACACACTCCGGTTTAAGCTTCCCGGGGAAGATTATCGCTGCGACATCATGATCGGCGTGCCGGTCGGCTTCGACCAGGTTTCAGTCACCAAACCCTACTTTCGGTCCACGTACGCATTGGTGTACGTGAAAGGTCGAAAGTTGGACCAGGTAGCGTCGGTGGTGGACCTTTTCAAGCTCGACGCAAACACGATGAAGACTCTCCGGATTGGGGTCTATGACCGCTCACCCGCGTCGGAGTGGCTCGCGAAACACAGCCTCCTGGAACACGGTGTGCCGTATCGGATGATGAACGCGCGCCCGGATTTCTATCCGGGGGAGATTCTGGAAAAGGATCTCGTGGAGGGCAAGATCGACGCAGCGATTGTGTGGGGCCCGGTAGCGGGCTACTCGGCGACGCGGATCAAGTCCCAGGAGCTGGTGGTCGTCCCGATGAAGTCTGAACCGGGGGTGAAGTTCGATTACCAGATGGCGATGGGCGTGCGCTACGGCGAACCGAAGTGGAAGGCGCAGATCGAACAGTTGATCGAGCGCAATGGATCGCAGATCGTGGCGGTACTGCGCGGCTTTGGCGCGCCGCTGATCGACGACAGCGGCGAACTCCTGCAAGGAAAGGTCAACAGATGAAGGCAGCTTGGTCTCGAGGCGGTCAGATTGACCTGCGACTTGCCGTGCTGCTGGGAAAAAAAATTGCACGTCCGGAAAGCAAGACGAAGAGGACCGAAAAGTGACACGTGCTGCGCTGATCGCCGCCGCGTCGGCTCTTGGTTGGGGCGTGGCGCTTGCCAACGACTTCCGAACCGCCGACCGGGTGCAATACGTATTCGAGTGCATGCGTGAGCGGTCGGATAGGCCGCACTATGAAATGGTATACAAGTGCTCATGTGCCATCGATGCGATAGCGGCGCAAATACCCTACGACGAATATGTCGAGTTGTGGACGGCCGCGCGCGGGATCAGCATCGCCGGTGAGCGCGGGGCGGAACTACGTGATGCGCAAGTCTCGCGCGACATGGCGAAGAAGTTTCGCAATGTAGAGGATAAGGCGAAGGAAAAATGTTTCCTCAAGTAGTGCGGTGCCATCGCTATGTGTAGTGCATATTTTGGTTAGCGGCCTGCTCGCCCAGTCCCGCGCCCGGACGGAATTTGTAATCATTCAATCAAGAAATTTAACACAGGAGTAGGTCTATGGATATTCGCGCAGCTGTAGCACATAAAGCCGGCGTACCCCTGACGATAGAAACGGTGCGCCTCGACGGCCCAAAAGCCGGTGAAGTATTGGTGGAAGTTAAGGCGACCGGCATCTGTCACACGGACGCCTACACTTTATCCGGTGCCGACGCGGAAGGCTTGTTTCCGGCAATTCTCGGTCACGAGGGCGCCGGGATCGTGGTCGAAGTCGGCCCAGGCGTGACCAGCCTGAAGAAGGGCGATCACGTTATTCCGCTATACACGCCCGAATGCCGGCAGTGTGAGTATTGCCTGAGTCGTAAGACGAATTTATGCCAGGCAATCCGGACGACCCAGGGGCAGGGGGTGATGCCGGATGGCACTTCCCGTTTCTCGCTCGGCGGCCGGAAGATCCATCACTACATGGGTACTTCGACGTTCGCCAACTTTACCGTGGTGCCGGAAATCGCGCTCGCAAAGATTCGCGAGGACGCTCCGTTCGATAAGGTCTGCTATATCGGCTGTGGTGTAACCACGGGGCTCGGCGCCGTGATCAATACCGCCAAGGTCGAGCCCGGGGCCAATGTCGTGGTATTCGGCCTTGGCGGTATTGGCCTCAACGTGATTCAGGGCGCCCGCATGGCCGGTGCAAACATGATCATCGGGATCGACCTCAATGCCAAGCGCGAAACGCTCGCGCGCAAGTTCGGCATGACCCACTTCGTCAACCCGAAGGAGGCCGGCTCCGATCTCGTCCAGCACTTGGTGAGCCTGACAAAAGGCGGTGCCGACTATAGCTTCGAGTGCATCGGCAATGTCGATGTCATGCGCCAGGCGCTGGAGTGCTGCCATAAGGGTTGGGGTGTCAGCGTGATCATCGGGGTGGCGGCCGCCGGCCAGGAGATCCGGACGCGCCCGTTCCAACTCGTGACCGGTCGTGTCTGGAAAGGCACGGCGTTCGGCGGCGCGCGCGGCCGCACCGAGGTGCCCAAGATCGTCGATTGGTATATGGACGGAAAGATCAACATCGACGATCTGATCACCCATACCTTGAAGCTCGAAGACATCAATAAGGGTTTCGACTTAATGCACGAGGGCAAGTCGATCCGGTCGGTCGTGGTTTTTTGACGTCAAGGCGGACGCGGTATCGCGGTGTTTATGTTTGCGGATATTTTTGCTGGGGAATGACAACTTAAGCTACCGGTCGCAACCCCAGCCTGCGCCGGTAGAGAGATAAAATCCAAGAGGAGAAATTATTATGAATAGTGCAGTCAAGATACATCCAGCGGTTGATGGTGGATTACAAAGCGCGTCACAGACCTTCGCGGGCGGGACGCTCCTGTGCGATTGCTCGGAGAACAAGGTCGCGGTGGCGATCAAAGGGCAGTGCGCGCACAATCACGTGTGTGGCTGTACGAAGTGCTGGAAACCGAAAGGGGCCCTGTTCTCGCAGGTTGCGGTCGTAGCGCGTGAAAACCTCAGTGTAAAGGCGAACGGAGACAAACTTGCGGTTGTAGATGCCAAGGCAACTATTCAGCGGCATGCTTGCAAAAAGTGCGGTGTCCACATGTATGGCCGGATCGAGAACAAGGCCCATCCGTTCTACGGACTCGATTTTATTCACACGGAGCGATCGAACGAGAAGGGTTGGGCGCCTCCGGGATTCGCAGCATTTGTTTCGTCGATTATCGAGTCGGGTGCAAGCCCCGATAACATGGGTGCTGTCAGGGCAAGGCTGAAACAACTCGGGCTGGAGCCTTACGATTGCTTGTCCCCGCCCCTGATGGATGCTATCGCGACTCACACGGCCAAGGCCGCCGGCGTGCTGCCTAAGTGATGCAGCGCGCCGCAGCCTGACGATACGGTGGTATTTGGCTGGCGCCCATGCGGTGCCAGTTTTTTATCAAATGCTGAAAATAAGACGACTTGATGAGTGAAGATAATCAGCTCGCGCTTAGGCTGGCTTCGAAAATGACGGTTACGACTATTTCACAAAATAAGTGTTTCGGCGGCGTACAAGGTGTTTATTCCCATGCGTCGAACGAGACCGGCTGCGTCATGCGCTTCGGAGTGTTCCTGCCGCCGCAAGCGCAAAAAGCCCGGGTGCCGGTGCTCTACTGGTTATCCGGGCTGACCTGTACCGAGGAGAATTTTATTATCAAGGCGGGCGCGCAACGGGTTGCGGCTGAACTAGGTTTAGCCGTCGTCGCGCCGGATACCAGTCCGCGCGGACTCGGGTTACCAGGCGAAGCGGATAGTTACGATTTCGGTCTCGGCGCCGGTTTTTATGTCGATGCCACGCAAGCGCCGTGGGCGCGCGGATATCGCATGTATTCCTACGTAAGCAAGGAATTGCCCCGGCAAATCGCTTCCGCGTTTCCTGTCGATCCGGCACGCGCCGGCGTTTTCGGCCATTCCATGGGCGGCCATGGCGCGCTCACCATCGCCTTTAAGAATCCGGCTTATTATAAATCCGTTTCTGCGTTCGCGCCGATCTCCTCGCCCATGCGTTGTCCTTGGGGACAGAAGGCGCTCGCCGGCTATTTGGGAACGGATCGCACGCAGTGGCGAGAGTATGACGCAACCGCGTTGATCGCGGATCGCGGCTGGAACGGCCCACGCCTGCTCGTCGATCAGGGCACGAACGACCAATTCCTGGAGAATCAATTAAAGCCCGAGCTATTGAAGGAAGCTTGCGCGCAGCGCGGTGTGCCGCTCGCGCTGCGCATGCAAGACGGTTACGACCACAGTTACTTTTTCATCGCAAGTTTCATCGAAGACCACCTTAGATTCCATGCCGGCAACCTTGCCTGAATCACCAGTGATGCGGAATCGCGCTATGAATCGAATGCATGCAGTTTTCGTCCTTGCGGTGCTTGCCACCTCTGCGCGGCCGATGTTGGCGGCGGACCTGACGGTCGAGCAGGTGCAGCAGATTCTTTCAACCCCGGAGCGTGAGCGCACCGCGGTACTCGCCGGAAAAGACCTCTCGCGCCTGGATTTGAGCCGACAGGATTTCCAGCGCGCGAACCTCGTCCGGACCAGCTTCTTCGCCAGCAAGCTGGTGCAATGCAATTTTTCCGGCGCGAACCTCTCCGGAGCCAACCTGAACGGGGCCTGGTTGATGGGGACGAACTTTTTGGGTGCCGATCTCTCCCGCGCAACACTGATGTCCATCGTGATCGTCGGTGGCGAGGTAACGGCTCGCCCGAGCTTCCGAAACGCGAACCTCTCCGGCGCGCGCATCATCGCGGAACTGGACGGCGCCGACCTGTCGCGCGCCAACCTGTCCGGGGCGCGCCTTGGCGTCGACATCAAGAATCAAGGGATGGGACAGATGCGCACCAACCTCACCAAGGCAAACCTTGAGGGCGCCGATCTTTCCAACGCCGATCTGAACCGGTCGCTGCTGCGGTTTGCAAACCTGAAGGGTGCAAACCTGCGCGGCGCCGATCTATTTCGAGCCGACCTTTCCGGCGCGGACCTGACCGGCGCGGATCTGACGGGGGCGAATCTGGAGGCAGCGGATATCGGCGGGACAATGTTCAAGGACGTACGCGGGCTGGATGCGGTGAAAGGCCTCGATCGTGCCGAACACCGTGACAGTGCGAAGTTCTAGTGTCGTATCCCATTAATTCGTAGATGATTCGAGCCCACCGCAATCCGACACATGGCTCCCTCATCCCCGACCCTTCTCCCGAAGGGAGAAGGGAGTTTGAACCCCTCTCCCTCACCCGGCCCTTCGGGCCACCCTCTCCCGGAGGGAGAGGGAAAGTCGGTGCGGCCTCCGGCCGCAGGTTCATGGGTAGGGGTTGGGGTGAGGGAAATCCTTTGCAGCGTATTAACGGGACACGACACTAGTGCTCTCCGGCGGGAGTATCCATCCGCGGCTTTGCCCGCGTCTTGCGCCCCGGTTTACTGGATTTGGGGTCACTGGCGGTATCAGCGGGGCCCAATGGCGGACGGGGATTTTTGCCTTCCATAATATCGTTGATCTGGTCGGTATCCAGAGTTTCCCATTCCAGCAAGGCCTTCGCCATTACTTCGACCTTATCCTTATTTTCCTCGAGGATCTTGCGCGCGCGCGCATATTGCTCGTCGATAATCCGGCGTATCTCGCCGTCAACCATTTGCGCGGTGGCGTCGCTTAGATTTTTATGGGTCGTGACATCGCGGCCCAAAAACACCTCGCTCTGGTTCTCGCCATAAACGCGCGTGCCGAGGGCGTCGCTCATACCCCAGCGGCCGACCATATTGCGCGCGAGTTCGGTGGCGCGCTCAAAGTCGTTCGCCGCGCCGGTGGTCATCTGATGCATGAAAACTTCTTCGGCGATACGCCCGCCCATCAGCACCGAAATCATAGAGAGCAGATATTCCCGATCGTGGCTGTAGCGATCTTCGGTCGGCAATTGCATGGTCACCCCCAACGCACGTCCACGCGGGATAATGGTGACCTTATGCACCGGATCGGTGTTCGGCAGCATCTTCGCCACTACCGTGTGTCCGGATTCATGATACGCGGTGTTAAGCCGCTCCTTCTCCGGCATGACGATAGAGCGGCGCTCCGCACCCATCACAATCTTGTCCTTGGCGAGCTCAAAATCCTCCATTTCCACCAGGCGCTTATTTTTACGCGCGGCAAACAAGGCCGCCTCATTCACCAGATTGGCCAAATCAGCGCCCGAGAAACCAGGCGTGCCGCGCGCGATAATGCTCGGCACCACATTCTCCGCCACCGGCACCTTGCGCATGTGGATCTTGAGAATCTGCTCGCGCCCGCGAATGTCGGGCAGCGGCACGTACACCTGGCGGTCGAACCGGCCCGGGCGCAATAAAGCCGGGTCGAGCACGTCCGGGCGGTTGGTCGCGGCAATCACGATCACGCCTTCGCTGCCTTCGAACCCATCCATCTCCACCAGCAATTGATTTAACGTTTGTTCGCGTTCGTCATGACCGCCGCCCAAGCCGGCGCCGCGTTGCCGCCCGACGGCGTCGATTTCATCAATAAAAATAATGCAGGGCGCATGCTTCTTGGCCTGATCGAACATGTCGCGCACGCGTGAGGCGCCGACGCCGACAAACATCTCGACGAAATCCGAGCCGGAAATGGAGAAAAACGGCACTTTCGCCTCACCGGCGATCGCCTTGGCCAGCAAGGTTTTGCCGGTTCCCGGGCTGCCGGTCATCAACACGCCGCGCGGGATACGCCCGCCAAGTTTTTGGAACTTGGACGGGTCGCGCAAGAATTCCACCAGCTCTTTTACTTCTTCCTTGGCCTCATCGACGCCGGCGACGTCATCGAACGTGATCTTGTTGGTGTCTTCCGTCAACATGCGCGCCTTGCTCTTGCCGAAGCTCATGGCGCCGCGGCCACTGCCGCCGCCTTGCATCTGACGCATGAAGAATATCCATACCCCGACTAACAGCAGTAATGGGAACCAATTGATAAAGATCTGCAGCAACAACGACTGTTCTTCTTGCGGTTTGGCCTCAATACCGACGTTATTATTCAAAAGATCGTCGATCAGGCCGGAATCACCGGGGGAATAAGTGATAAACTTCTCGCCGTTCTTGGTTGTCCCATGGATATTGCGACCTTCGATCGTGACCTTGTCTACCTGGCCATGCCGAACCTGGGAGATAAACTGGGAATACTCGACCGTGCGCGCCGTCACCTGGCGGTTGCCGAAATTATTAAAAACCGACATCAAGACAATGGCGATTACCAGCCACAGTAATAAATTTTTCGCTAAGTTGTTCAAGATATGCCTCTTTAACGCCTGCGCTTGCGCGAAATTAGATGAGTGCTTGCAGTATAAGTCATAAAAGCCATTTTGCTCCCAACAGCAGACGGAAACAACCGCCGCGCGGGCTCAAACGTTGGCGCCGTGGAATTCCTTACCCAGCAAATAGATCTCACGGCTACGCGCACGCGATGCGCGCGGTTTGCGGGTAATAACCTTACTAAAATTGGCTTGCAGCCTTTTATACAGCCCGTTAAATCCTTGGCCCTGGAAGGTTTTAATAAGAAGCCGGCCTTGCGGTCGTAGACACTGCTGCGCGAAATCCAGCGCCAATTCCGCTAAATACATGGTCTTCGCCTGATCGGAAACGGCAATTCCACTAATATTGGGGGCCATATCGGAAATTACAAGGTCAACCGGCATCCCGCTTAGCGCGCTTAACAATAAATCCAAGGTGTCCTGCTCGGTAAAATCGCCCTGAATGAACTCGACCCCGGCCACCGGCGGCATCGGTAATAGATCCAGCGCCAGCACCCGTCCGCGCACGCCGACGCGTTGTTTGGCGTACTGCGACCAGCCGCCCGGAGCCGCGCCTAAATCGACCACGGTCATGCCGGGTGTCAGCAAGTGGCCGCGCTGGTCGATTTCGATGAGCTTATAGACCGCGCGCGAGCGGAAACCTTCTTTTTGCGCACGCTTAACGAACTCGTCATCAAAGTGCTCGCGTAACCAGGCATCACTGCTCTTTGTCCGGCCCATTAGCTATCCCCGCATGTAAGTCTCTGATTCGCTGCGAATTGCTTGATCCGCGCAAAAAGATCGATATCGAACGTCAGGGAACCTAGTGTAGTGCGCCTTAAATATCGGTACATATCGACGGTGCGGTTCGCGCTACGGGTAGGGTGGATTAAGCGCAGCGAATCCACCGGGTTGGGGGTTCGTGCCGCCACATGGCCAAGCGTGCGGAACGGACACCGCTGGTGGATTCGCCGCGTGGCGGCTTAATCCACCCTACTTCCCCGGACCGCCAAGGCCAATAACATCTTGCAAAAGATCATCCGCGCCAATCGCCGGTTAAGTTTCAAACAGAATGGCGCACTACACTAGTTTACACTAAACATAGCGGATACTGAGTATTTCATACTGGCGCCGGCCGTCGGGCACCGCCACCTCGACGACATCGCCTAGCTCTTTGCCAATAAGCGCGCGGGCGATAGGAGAACTGACGGAAATCTTGCCTTGATTAATATCGGCCTCGTCATCACCGACGATCTGATAAGTAACCTCCTTTTCGCTGTTTTCTTCCAGCAGATCCAAGGTGGCGCCAAACACCACGCGCCCGCCGGCATTGACCTTGACCGGATCGATCACTTGTGCATGCGAAAGCTTGGCCTCAACATCGGCGATGCGGCCTTCAATAAAGGATTGCTGCTCTTTGGCCGCATGGTATTCGGCATTCTCCGACAAATCCCCGTGCGAGCGCGCTTCCGCGATCGCCTGAATGACGCGCGGACGCTCCATGGTTTTCAGGCGGTGTAATTCCGTCTTTAGCTTTTCAGCGCCGTTCACCGTCAGCGGTACTTTATTCATAGCCTGATCTCCTTGTGCAAATCCTGTAGACGATTTATGGCAAATTCGCCGGCCTGGCGATGCGCCGCACAGGCGGCGCGCGCCGCGGCTAAGGTAGTGTAATTAGTCACTTTGTGCTGCAACGCCTCGCGTCGGATCAGATAGGAATCGGCCAGGCTTTGCTTATCGGCAATCGTATTCAAAATAATATCGATCTCGTCGTTCTTAATCATGTCGACAATATGCGGCCGGCCTTCCGATACCTTATTGACCGGCTTGGCTTTAATCCCGGCGGTGATGAGCACCGCGGCGGTGCCGCGGGTAGCCAGAATCTCAAACCCGTGCTTGGAAAAATATTGGGCCACTTCAACCACAGCGGATTGATCGGCATCACGCACGCTGATGAACATACGCCCGGATCGCGGGATGGCGGCACCTGCCGCCACCTGCGATTTTGCAAACGCCTCGCCGAAACTGCGGCCGATGCCCATCACTTCGCCGGTGGATTTCATCTCCGGCCCAAGCACGGTGTCGACGCCGGGAAATTTTATAAATGGGAATACGGCTTCCTTTACTGAATAATAAGCGGGAATAACCTCGGAAACCACCCCTTGCGACTTAAGGCTTTGGCCGACCATGCAGCGTGCGGCAATTTTGGCCAATGGCCGCGCCGTCGCTTTGGAAACATAGGGTATTGTACGCGAAGCGCGCGGATTAACCTCAAGCACATAAATATCCCCGTTTTTAATGGCAAACTGCACGTTCATCAGTCCAATAACTTTTAACGCCTTGGCCATGCGCACGGTTTGCTCGCGCAGCCTGCTTTGAATTTTTGCCGAGAGACTGAACGGCGGCAGCGAGCACGCTGAATCACCGGAATGCACGCCGGCTTCTTCGATATGCTCCATAATGCCACCGATGATAACCTGCTTGCCGTCGGCGACCGCATCCACGTCCACTTCAATGGCATCGCTTAAAAAGCGATCCAACAGCACCGGCGTATCTTCCGATACGCGCACCGCCAGCCGCATGTAAATTTCCAAATCCTCGCGATTATGCACGATTTCCATCGCCCGCCCGCCAAGCACATACGACGGCCTGACTATCAATGGATAACCGATTTCATTCGCGAGCTTCACCGCTTGTTGCGGATTTTTCGCCGTCCGATTCGGCGGCTGCAACAGCTTCAACTTATGGATCAACTTTTGGAAACGCCCGCGATCTTCCGCCAGATCGATGGAATCGGGACTGGTGCCGATGATCGGCGCGCCATTGCGCTTCAAGCCGCGTGCGAGCTTCAACGGTGTTTGCCCGCCGTACTGCACGATCACGCCCTTGGGTTTTTCCAGATGAATAATTTCCAACACATCTTCCAGCGTCAGCGGCTCGAAATATAACCGGTCGGAAATATCGTAATCGGTCGATACCGTCTCCGGATTACAGTTGACCATAATGGTTTGATAACCGTCCTCGCGCAAAGCCAGCGCGGCATGCACGCAGCAGTAATCGAATTCGATGCCTTGGCCGATGCGATTCGGGCCGCCGCCCAGCACGACGATTTTGTCGCGCCGCTCCGGCGCCGATTCGCATTCCTCTTCATAAGTGGAATACATGTAGGCGGTGCTGGAGGCAAACTCCGCCGCGCACGAATCCACCCGTTTATAGACCGGCCGGATGCCGGCGGCATGGCGCCATTGGCGCACGTGGTCTTCGGTCTTGCCTAAAAGACCCGCCAGGCGCCGGTCGGAAAACCCTTTGCGTTTCCATCCCCGCAGGCGTTCACGCGGCGGCTTTTTATTGGCGAATTTCATGATGTCAAATTCGGTTGCGACTAAATCCGCGATCTGCGCCAAAAACCAGGGGTCAACATTGGTGAGTTTGTAAATTTCTTCCAATGAGAAACCGTGGCGCACGCTATCTGCGATATACCAAATACGCTCGGCGCTCGGCACATGCAACTCCTGTATCAAACGGTCGCGCGCGGTGTTTTTATCAAGCGCCGGATCCAAGCGCGGCTCCAGCCCGTATTGATCGATCTCCAAACTGCGCAATGCCTTGTGTAGCGACTCCTGAAACGTGCGGCCGATCGCCATCGCTTCGCCCACGGATTTCATTTGGGTAGTCAGCGCAGGATCGGCCTTGGGGAACTTCTCAAACGTGAAGCGCGGAAACTTGGTTACCACATAATCGATGCTGGGCTCGAACGAAGCCGGGGTTTTACCGCCGGTAATATCGTTCTTAAGCTCATCCAGGCTATAACCGACGGCGAGCTTAGCGGCGATCTTGGCGATGGGGAAACCGGTGGCCTTGGATGCCAGCGCCGAGGAACGCGACACGCGCGGATTCATCTCGATTATCAGCATGCGCCCGTCTTTCGGATCGATTGCGAACTGCACGTTGGAGCCGCCGGTGTCCACGCCGATCTCGCGCAATACCGCAATCGCCGCATCGCGCATCACTTGGTATTCTTTATCTGTGAGCGTTTGCGCCGGCGCCACGGTGATGGAATCGCCGGTATGGATGCCCATAGGATCAAAGTTTTCAATCGAGCAGACGATGATGCAATTATCCTTGCAATCGCGCACCACCTCCATCTCGAACTCTTTCCAGCCGATAACGGATTCTTCGATCAGCAGCTCGTGTGTCGGCGAGGCGTCCAAACCGCGCTCGCAGATGGCGACAAACTCCTCCTTGTTATACGCCACGCCGCCGCCGCTGCCGCCGAGCGTGAACGACGGCCGGATGATGGCCGGGAACCCGACCATTGCCTGCACCTGCAACGCTTCTTCAAGGCTGTGCGCAATCGCACTGCGCGCAACATTCAGGCCGATGGATTCCATCGCCTTTTTGAACAGCTCGCGGTCTTCGGCTTTGTCGATCGCGGTCTTGCTCGCGCCGATCATCTGCACGCCAAATTGCGCCAGCACGCCCTCGCGATCGAGGTCGAGCGCGCAGTTTAAGCCGGTCTGGCCGCCCATGGTCGGCAACAAGGCATCGGGCCTTTCTTTAGCGATGATTTTCGCCAGCACCTGCCAATTGATCGGCTCGATATAAGTCGCATCCGCCAATTCCGGATCGGTCATGATCGTGGCCGGGTTGGAATTGACCAATATCACCCGGTAGCCTTCCTCCTTCAGTGCCCTGCACGCCTGCGCGCCAGAATAATCAAACTCGCAGCCCTGGCCGATTACAATCGGACCGGCGCCGATGATCAGGATACTTTTAATATCGGTACGTTTCGGCATATTGCAAATGAGGGTGACAAAAAGAACTTAACTTCGAAGCTCCGCCAGCTGCGTCTGGCGCGAGGAGTTTTGTTTTATCATGTGAATAAACCGCTCAAACAGCGGCGTAATATCGTGCGGCCCGGGACTCGCTTCCGGATGACCTTGGAAACAAAATGCAGGCCGGTCGGTGCGCGAGAGGCCCTGAATCGATCCGTCGAACAAAGAACGATGGGTAACCCGCAGATTCGGCGGCAGGCTTGCCTCATCCACCGCGAAGCCATGATTCTGGCTGGTAATCATCACGCGCCCGGTGTCGAGATCGAGCACCGGATGATTCGCCCCATGATGGCCGAATTTCATCTTGATCGTGCGCGCACCGGAAGCCAAACCCAGCAATTGCAGGCCGAGGCAAATGCCGAATACCGGCACGCCGGTTTCCACTATCTTAGCGATCGCCTTTATTGCATAAGTACAGGGTTCCGGATCGCCGGGACCATTAGAAAGAAACACGCCATCAGGAGGCCTCCGCAATACCTCGTCCGCCGGTGTCTTTGCCGGCACCACCGTCACCGCGCAGCCGCTATCCACTAACCGGCGCAGGATATTGCGCTTAATACCGTAATCGTAGGCAATGACGTTAAACCGGCCGGCCTCGGGCTGACGATAACCGCCTTCCTGTTGCCAACCGCCTTCGGTCCAGACATAAGGCTTTTTAGTGCTCACGACCTTGGCGAGATCCATACCTTTAAGCCCGGCGAACGCGCGCGCCGCCGCCAACGCCGCGTTTTTATCGATCCTGCCGCGTTTATCGTTCGCGCTAGCAGTCACAATACAGCCGTTTTGCGCGCCTTTCTCACGCAACAGACGGGTAAGCCGACGCGTATCGATGCCGGCAATCGCTACTACTCTTTGCTTACGCAGAAACTCGTGCAGCGCTGCGCTTGCGCGGTAGTTGCTGAATTGAGGCGGGACATCGCGCACCACCAGCCCGGCGGCATAAACCTTGGCCGACTCCAGGTCTTCGGTGTTAGTGCCGGTATTGCCGATATGCGGGTAGGTTAACGTAATAATTTGCTTGGCGTAGGAAGGATCGGTGAGGATCTCTTGATAGCCGGTCATGGCGGTATTGAATACCACCTCGCCTACGGTCTGCCCGGCAATACCGACAGATTCTCCGGCAAACAGAGAGCCATCTTCCAGCGCCAGCAATGCTGCCTGCGTCAACAAAACCTCCGCCATGGTCGAACCTATCAAGAGTGAGCAGCGGACATGCAAAAGCGGAAGCGGCACCGCCGCTCCCGCTTTCTAATTTACAGCCATATTGACCGCGAATTTTACGCGAGCGGTGCGGTTAGCGCAACTCCAATACATCCTGCATGTCGAACAAGCCGTTCTGCCGGGAACGCAGCCAGGCGGCGGCGCGCAAGGCGCCATGGGCGAAGGTTGCGCGGCTGCCGGCCTTATGCGTAATTTCCACCCGCTCGCCCTGCCCGGCAAATAATACCGTGTGATCACCGACGATATCGCCCGCACGGATGGTCGAAAAACCGATGGTTTTGCGCGCGCGCGCGCCGGTTATGCCCTGGCGACCATACACCGCGCATTCCGCGAGATCGCGGTTAAGCGCCGCCGCCACTACTTCGCCCATGCGCAGGGCGGTGCCGGAAGGGGCGTCGACTTTATGCCGGTGGTGCGCCTCGATAATTTCGATATCCACCTCGTCGTCCAAGACGCGCGCGGCGATCGCCAACAGATGAAAACACAGATTAATCCCGACGCTCATATTCGGCGCAAACACGATGGCGATGTGATTCGCGGCGGCGGCAATCTGCTGCTTCCCTGCCGCATCGAAGCCGGTGGTGCCGATGACCATACGTTTGCCGGCATGGCGGCAAACCTCTAAATACGCAAGCGTAGCCTCAGGCCGGGTAAAATCGATCAGAACATCGAAATGATCCAATTCCGCCGTTAAATTATCGGTAACGGCCACTCCGCGTTTACCGAGGCCCGCCAATTCTCCGGCGTCAGTACCGATGGCGGCGTTGCCGGGCCGCTCTAACGCCGCCGATAAACGCAACGTCGGCGTCTCGGAACAGGCTTCAATCAAGGTCCGGCCCATGCGCCCGGCGGCGCCGGCAATAGCGATGTTTAACATGTGATTACCATCGTTTGGATGTTTTAGTGTATCAGAATAAGGCTTAAGCTATTAGCTTCCCGCCGCGGAGTAGTAGCAGGGTGATGAAAAGGCCACAGATGGACTTTTTCAACAACTTACTAGACCTCCCCCTATAGTTTCTTGCCGCTAGTCGCGCCCCGGTGCAGAATGCTTTACTTTCTCTGCACGAAACAGAAAAATGCTGACCCCAAACGAGTTGCGCCATGATCTAAAACGAGGAACCCATGTCTAAACAGAAGTCCCGCGCCACCGCCGCACAAAACATTGAAATCCGCGGGTCCCTTAATACTGAATTCGAGTCCATTCTCACCCCCGAGGCGCTCAACTTTGTCGCCCAACTTGGCCGGCGCTTTTCCAGGCAACGGGAGGAATTATTAGCCAAACGGCACGCGCGCCAACGCGAATTTGACGCCGGCCGCCTGCCTGATTTTCTGCCGGAAACCGCCGAGATCCGAAACAGCGATTGGAAAATTGGCCCGGTTCCGAAAGATCTGCACGACCGGCGCGTCGAAATCACCGGTCCGGTTGACCGCAAAATGGTGATCAACGCCTTGAATTCCGGCGCCAACATATACATGGCCGACTTCGAGGATTCCCATACCCCGACCTGGGAGGGAACCATTGAAGGCCAAATCAACCTGCGCGACGCCATTCGCGGCACGATGGAATATTTCAGCCCGGAAGGCAAGCAATACCGCCTGAAAGACAAGCTTGCCGCCCTTATTGTCCGGCCGCGCGGCTGGCACTTAGTGGAAAAACATATGTTGCTGGACGGCGCGCCGGTCGCGGGCGCCTTGTTCGATTTCGGCCTGTTCTTTTTCCACAATGTCCGCGCCTTGCTGGCCAAAGGCACCGGCCCGTACTTCTATCTGCCTAAAATAGAAAGCCATCTGGAGGCGCGCTTATGGAATGATGTGTTCAATTATGCACAAGATGCGCGCGGAATCCCGCGCGGCACGATCAAGGCGACGGTGTTGATCGAAACTATTCTGGCGGCGTTTGAAATGGACGAAATTCTCTACGAATTGCGCGACCATTGCGTCGGCCTGAATTGCGGGCGCTGGGATTACATCTTTAGTTACATCAAGAAATTCCACGCCGATTCCAATCGGGTTCTACCGAATCGTGGCGAAGTCACCATGACCACCCACTTCCTGCGTTCCTACTCTTTGTTGCTGGTCAAAACCTGCCACCGTCGCGGCGCCTTCGCCATGGGCGGCATGGCGGCGCAGATACCGATCAAAAATGATCCTCAGGCCAATGAGGCGGCGCTGGCGAAAGTCCGCGCCGACAAGGAACGCGAGGCCGGAGACGGTTACGACGGCACCTGGGTCGCGCATCCCGGCTTGGTGGAATTAGCCAAGGCGGTGTTCGATCGCTTTATGCCGCGCGCGAATCAAATAGATAAACAGCGCCACGACGTCCAGGTTACCGCGGCGGATCTGCTGCAAGTGCCGTCCGGTTCTATTACCGAAGAAGGCTTGCGCAATAATATCGCGGTGGCGCTGCAGTATCTGGAGGCGTGGCTCGGCGGCCTCGGTTGCGTGCCGATCTATAACTTGATGGAAGACGCCGCGACCGCGGAAATCGCGCGCGCGCAGTTGTGGCAATGGATCCGCCATCCCCGGGGAGTTTTAACGGATGGCCGCCGGGTGACGGTAGCGCTCTTCCGCCAGACGCTTAACGAAGAGCTGGCGAAAATACGCGATCAAGTGGGCGAACAGCGTTATGTGTCCAGGCATTACCTTCGCGCCGCCGAGCTGCTCGATAAAATTACCACCGATAAAGAATTTATCGAGTTTTTAACCCTGGTGGCTTATGAAGAAATCTCTTAATCATTAGGACAAAGGCCGCGACCAGCGGAGGCGGTATGGAAAGCGAATACTCGGTTATTCTCCTGCGCCTATTGTTGGCCGTATTGGCCGGCAGTTTGATCGGTTTCGAGCGCACCTACCATGGCCGCCCGGCCGGCTTCCGCACCCACACCTTGGTGTGCACCGCCTCGAGCGTATTAATGCTGGTTACCGTCTATGAATGGGTATTATCTGCCAACACGCCCATCGACCCGACGCGCATGGCGCAGGGGATCATGACCGGCATCGGCTTCCTGGGTGCCGGCGTCATCATAAAGGAAGGCTTATCGATCCGCGGGCTCACGACCGCCGCCTCGATTTGGATCACCGCTTCCATCGGCATCTTAATCGGCGTCGGCTTTTACTTTACCGCCGTCGCCGCCACTGCGATCACCCTCGGCGTGCTGGTGCTGTTCCGCTGGATTGAGGCGATCACGCCGGCATTGCACTACGGGCGGCTACACGTGCGCTTTTCCCGGCAACAGGTCTTGGCGGAAGAAGATTTATTCAAGATTATCGATACCCATGGCATAAGCCGGGCCAACCTGACTTATCATCTGGATGAACAAGGCAAGACCTTTGAATATCAAATGACGATACGCACGCACGCACGGGCTAATTATAAAAAACTGGCCGCGACGTTAATCAACATGGAAAATATCGTTGAGTTTCATATCATCCCGACCGGGGATTAATACTGACAGTATTTGTAGGGTGGGCTAGCCCGTCAGGGCGTAACCCACCGGATGCAGCCGATGGCGGAGTTACGCGCCCCACAGGGATGTGGAAGTGTCGCGGAAGACGCGACTGCAGGGACGCAGGAGGTAGAGCAACGCGGGGAGCAGTTGCCGAGGATGTCGGGAGCGACCGGCTGCGCCGCTAACCCGCCCTACGTCTTAATACCGACCTCTTATACAAAAAAACTCTTCACCTTCTCTATCCAGGATTGCTCCCGCGGATTATGCCGCGCCGCGCCTTCGCGCAAAGAGGCCTCGAGCTCCTCTAATAATTCTCTTTGCCGTTTGGTCAGTTTAACCGGCGTTTCCACGTTGATCCGGCAATACAAATCGCCAATATGCCCGCTGCGCACATTTTTTACGCCTTTGCCGCGCAAGCGAAAGACTTTGTCGCTTTGGGTTTCGGGCGGGATTTTCAGATTGGCGCGGCCATCGAGCGTCGGCATCTCCACTTCTCCGCCGAGCGCAACGGTGGCGAAACTCACCGGTATCTCACAATACAAATCGTCTTGCTCGCGCTTGAAAAGCGGATGCGGCTTCAACCTGATCTGCACATACAAATCGCCCGCTGGACCGTTGCCTTCGCCCGCCTCACCCTCTCCGGCTAATCGGATTTGATCGCTCTCGTCGACACCGGCCGGGACTTTAACCGATAAAGTTTTGGTATTTTTTACCCGACCCTGGCCATGGCATTGCGCGCACGGTTGCGTGACCACCTTGCCCGCGCCGCGGCAATTCGGGCAGGTTTGCTGAATGGAGAAAAACCCTTGCTGCATGCGTACTTGGCCATGGCCACCGCAAACCGAGCAGGTAATAGGAGCAGTACCGGCTTTTGCGCCGGAACCGTGGCAAACATCGCAGGTTTCCAGCGCGGGCACACGAATCCGCACCTCGGTGCCGCGCACCGCTTCTTCCAGGCTCAATTCCAGGTTATAACGCAGATCGGCGCCGCGATATGCTTGTGACCGCTGCCTGCCGCCACTGCCGAAGATATCGCCGAAGACATCCCCAAAAATATCGGCAAACCCGCCAGCGGCATGGAACCCGCCGCCGGCGCCCGCGGCCATCGCCGGATCCACGCCGGCATGGCCAAAATGATCGTACGCCGAGCGTTTCTGCGCGTCGGTCAGAACTTCATACGCTTCTTTGGCTTCTTTGAATTTGGCTTCGGCGGTTTTATCGTTGGGATTGCGGTCGGGATGGTATTTCATCGCCAACCGGCGATAGGCTTTTTTTAGTTCCGCCTCCGGGGCATTGCGCGGCACTCCTAAAATTTCGTAATAATCCCGCTTGGACATTTGCTATCTGCCAATTAAACCCAGGACATTAACGGGGTAGTGCCTCAGTTTGGAAATCTGGTGTAGCCAGGAACGCTCGAGATTCCGCCAGGCACGTTCAACTCCTGCCCAATGTCCAGATAGCGACAGCCTTCGTAATCCTTCCTCGTTTTGAACATGACATAATCACCGGCATCGAACAACGCACCGGGAAATCGTTCTAACAGATGATACCAAGTGCCCGTTTTGCTATTGAGCGCGTGTTGCGCACCAATGCTCCATTTCTTGTTCAGATCACGACCGCGCTGCTCGCTCATGTGATGACCTCCCTATAAAATATGTTATATGTTACTTCTTGAGTTTCTTCCTGTTTTTCAAACACGCAAGGGTTTGAAAAATGGAGCAAAACAAAATTTTGCCGGGAGCAAAATTTGGCGCGCCCAGCGCGAGCGCCAGGGAGGGCGCGAGTCAAAAATCGCATTTTTGCTTTGCGTGGGCAAAAAAGTCCCGGATGGACTTTTTCGGCATCCTGTCAAGCTCACTTTTTCCGCTTAGCTTCCTTCTCGTTTGATGGATTTTCTCCTGCCTTTACTTCCTCGAATTCGGCATCGACGACATTGTCTTTCGCGCCGCCGCCCTCTCCCTTTTCTTCACTCGTCTCGGCGCCGCCCTGCTGCGCTCCCGCTTTAGCATAAAGCTGCTCGGCGAGCTTGTGGCTGGCTTCGACCAGCGTCTGGGTTTTGCCGGTGATCGCTTCTTTGTCATCACCCTTGACGGCGGATTCGAGATCGCCGATCGCGGCTTCGATCTTGTCTTTTTCACCGGCCGGCAGCGAGTCGCCCATTTCTTTCATGGACTTGCGCACGCTGTGTATGAGCGAGTCGGCGTGATTGCGTGCATCGACCAACTCGCGCATCCTGCGGTCTTCTTCCGCGTGCGCCTCCGCGTCCTTAACCATCTTCTCAATCTCGGCTTCGCTTAAACCGGAGCTGGATTTAATGACGATCTTATTTTCCTTGCCCGTGGCTTTGTCCTTGGCGGAAACATGCATGATGCCGTTTGCATCGATGTCAAAGGTGACTTCGATTTGCGGCACGCCGCGCGCCGCCGGCGGAATATTGGTCAGGTCAAACCGGCCCAGCGATTTATTGCCGGAAGCGATTTCACGTTCGCCCTGCAGCACATGCACGGTCACCGCGGTCTGATTATCATCTGCGGTGGAAAAAACCTGCGATGCCTTGGTGGGTATCGTTGTGTTCTTTTGAATCAGCTTGGTCATTACCCCGCCCATGGTCTCGATCCCCAAAGACAAGGGGGTCACATCGAGCAGCAGCACGTCTTTGACATCGCCCGCCAACACCCCGCCCTGGATCGCGGCGCCGACCGCCACTGCCTCATCCGGGTTAACGTCCTTGCGCGGCTCTTTGCCGAAGAAATCCTTTACCGTCTCCTGCACTTTAGGCATGCGCGTCTGCCCGCCGACCAAAATTACGTCTTCAATTTCAGACGCCTTCAAACCCGCGTCCTTCAAGGCGATCTTGCAGGGTTCGATCGTGCGCTTGATCAGGTCCTCGACCAGACTTTCCAGCTTGGCGCGCGTGATCTTGACGTTCAAATGCTTAGGGCCGCTGGCGTCGGCGGTAATATAAGGCAGGTTAACATCGGTCTGCTGGCTGGAAGACAGCTCGATCTTGGCCTTCTCCGCCGCATCCTTCAAGCGCTGCAGCGCCAGCGGGTCTTTATGCACATCGATGCCGCTGTCCTTTTTAAATTCATCGGCAAGATAATCTATCAGCCGCAAATCGAAATCTTCGCCTCCCAGGAAGGTATCGCCGTTGGTGGACAATACTTCAAACTGGTGTTCCTTATCGACTTCGGCGATTTCAATGATGGAAATATCGAACGTTCCGCCGCCCAAGTCATACACCGCAATTTTGCGGTCGCCTTCCTTCTTGTCTAAACCAAACGCCAACGCCGCCGCCGTCGGTTCATTGATGATGCGTTTTACATTCAGGCCGGCGATGCGGCCGGCGTCTTTGGTGGCCTGGCGCTGGGAGTCGTTGAAATAGGCCGGCACCGTGATCACGGCTTCGGTCACCTCTTCGCCGAGATAATCCTCCGCCGTCTTTTTCATTTTTTGCAACACGCGCGCGGAAATTTCCTGCGGCGCCATCTGTTTGCCATTAACTTCCACCCAGGCATCGCCGTTCTTGGCCTTAACAATCTTATAGGGCACCATCTTGATGTCGCGCTGAACGATCTCGTCGTCGAACTTGCGCCCGATCAAACGCTTGATCGCGTGGAGGGTATTAGCCGGATTCGTCACCGCCTGGCGTTTCGCAGACTGGCCAACCAATATCTCGCCTTCGGAAGTAAAAGCGACGATCGAAGGCGTGGTGTTATCACCCTCGCTGTTGTTAATGACGCGCGGTTTACCGCCCTCCATCACCGCCACGCAGGAGTTAGTTGTACCCAAGTCTATGCCGATAATTCTTGCCATTGCCGTATCCTCAAAGGTCCCAGTTTTTCGGGGTTGTCAAACCTGTCGTGCTGTTGTCAGAATGGGGCTCAATCCGGCTTTTTCAAGAGGCGGCCGGTTTTTCACTGCCTTGGGCCTTGGCCTTTGACACGATAACCGTGGCCGGGCGCAACAAGCGATGGTTTAAAAGATAGCCCTTTTGCACCACTTTTAACACGTGATTAGGCGCCATTTCGTCGGTTTCCATCACGCTCATTGCCTGATGTTTTTCCGGGTCAAATTTTTGCCCCTGCGGGTCGATGACGGTCACGGTGAATTTCTGCAAAGCCGCATCCATTAATTTTAAAGTCAGGTCCAAACCTTCCCATACCCTCTCCATGACCTTGGTATCCTTCAGGTCCGCCGTCTTTGCCAACTCCAGGCTATCGCGCACCGCCAGCATCTCGGCGGCAAAGCGTTCAATGGCGTACTTATGCGCATTGGCCACGTCTATTTCCGCCCGCCGGCGGATATTTTCCGTCTCCGCCTTAGCGCGCAAAAATTTATCCAAATTCTCAGCCGAAGCGGCAAGCGCCGCCTGCAATTGCCGCTCCAGCTCCTCAACTCCGGCTTCAGCCGCCGGTTTGTCCTTGCCGGGCTCTGCTGTTTGTCCGCCGGGCTCCGCTGTTTGTCCGGGGTCGGTTGCGGCAACGGGTTCCGCTTGCTCTTTGCTGGTCGCCTTCTCCCCATCCGGTATTTCCGTCGGATGGGGCTTTTTTTTGTGGCTCATCGATAACTATTCTCCGAAATCGAAAAACATAGGGTCGTTTTTTTGTATGGGGGCGACGAAACGGTCTTTCAAGTTAATGCGGGGGTTCGGTGACGCGCTCGCCGCTTAGCGCGCCGCTTAATAAGCGGGCGGTCACATCGACGATAGAGATAACTTGTTCATAGGCCATACGGGTGGGGCCGACTACGCCCAGGGTGCCCACGATGCGGCCGTCAACCTTATAAGAGGAAGCCACCACGCTGAACTCCTGCAACGGCTGATAACCCGATTCACTGCCGATAAAAATCTGGATCCCGCCCACACGCATGCTTTGATCCAGCAGGTGCAGGAGATCTCGTTTGGTATTAAAGGCATCAAACAATTTGCGCAATTTATTGACGTCGCCCAATTCTGGAATTTCCAAAAGGTTCGATTCGCCGCGCACCACTAAGTCTTCGCCACTATCCTTCTCATCCGCAAACATTTGATGCGCCAAGACCACGGCCGCCCGCATAATGCGTTGCATATCTTCGCTATCCCGTTGAATGGCGCTTAATAAGGCGCGCTTAACCTCGGTTAACGTCATACCGGCATAAGTTTCATTGAAAAAATTAGCCGCCTGCACCAGCTCGGCGGGGGAATACGGCTTATCCACATGAATAACACGGTTATGCACGCCGCCGTCCTGGGTGACTAAAATCGCCAGCACGCGCGAAGGCGATAAGCTCAGAAATTCCAGTTGGCGGAAAGCCGCCTGCTCGCGCTTGGGGACAGTAACAACCCCGGCCAGCTTAGTGATTTGCGAAAGCAAGCTGGAGGCGGTTTCGATGATGTGCGGGGCATCCTGTTCGGCGGCAAGCTCACCCTCAATCCGGTGCAATTCGCTGGCGCGTAAAGGCTGCACTTTAAGCAGGGTATCGACAAACATGCGATAGCCGAGCTCGGTTGGCACCCGCCCGGCCGAGGTGTGCGGTGCGCGGATCAACCCCAACTCTTCCAGATCCGCCATAATATTGCGTATTGTGGCCGGGCTCAGGTCAAGTGCGGTCTGCTTTGACAAAGTGCGCGATCCCACCGGCTGGCCTTCGGCGATATACCGCTCGATCAGAGCCTTTAATAACAGTTCCGCGCGCGGCGTAAGAGACATAGCCAGAAATACCGTAGATTTTTAGCACTCAAAGGATAAGAGTGCCAGCAGCACGCTACCAACCTGTAGCGCCAGTGTCAACCACTACCGGTGTCAATCCCGGTTAATTTTTCAATTAGCGATGACCGATAAAATCTATATTGACCACGTCATGATTGGCTCCCGCTACGCCGCATGTTAGTTTATGGTCAAGGAAATAACCTATGCCGACAGTGAAAAATCCGCCGATAAAAACCCCCATAAAAACCATTGGCCTGTTTGGTAAATATGGCGGCAAAGACCTGGGCGAAATCATCCGCGGATTAGGCGAATTTCTGCGCACGCGCAAATTAAACATCTTGCTGGAACAGGAAACTGCGGCACTGATTAAAGATTCCACCACCCCCAGCCGCGCGATAACCGCGATGGGTAAGGAAATTGACCTCGCTATTGTCGTCGGCGGGGATGGTAGCATGTTGCAGGTGGCGCGCGGCCTCGCGGCTTATCGCGTGCCGTTGATCGGCGTTAAGCTGGGGCGCCTGGGGTTTCTGGCGGATGTTTCCACGCAAAATATGCAGCAAGCGCTGGGCGATATCCTGGAGGGGCATTTCCAAACCGAAGAACGGTTTATGCTGGACGCCGAGATCGTGCGCGCCGGTCGGGTAATACAGACCGCCAATGCCTTTAATGACGTGGTGATCAATAAAGGCGAGCGAGCGCGCTTAATTGAATATGAGACCTATGTGGACGGCGAGTTCGTGAGCGATGCGCGGGCGGATGGAGTCATTGTGGCGACGCCGACCGGATCGACCGCTTATGCGCTGTCCGCCGGCGGCCCCATCGTCCATCCGGCGGTGCCGGCCATCGTGCTGGCGCCGATCTGTCCGCACACGCTCAGCAACCGGCCGATTGTGGTCAACAGTGATTGCAAGATCGAAATCGTCATGAAAAATCTACAAAATGCCGCGTACGTGAGCTTTGACGGACAATCCGATCATTTATTACAAGACAGCGATCGGGTGCGCATCCGGCGCGCCGACACCCCCGTCACCTTAATTCATCCGGCACAGCGCAGCCATTATGAAGTGCTGCGCGCCAAGCTGCACTGGAGCAATAAATTCTGACATGCTGAGCCAGCTTTATATCCGCGATTTCGCCATCGTCCATAAACTGGAACTGTCGTTCGCCCCCGGCTTGACCGTGCTCACCGGTGAAACCGGCGCCGGGAAATCCATCCTGATCGACGCGCTCGCGCTCGCTTTAGGCGAGCGCGCCGAAAGCGGCGTCATCCGCCACGGTTGTGAGCGCACGGAGATTTCCGCCCAGTTTGATCTTCCCACGCAAGCGGACGCGTCCGTGTGGCTACAAACGCATGATCTATTTGCCGAGCAAGAATGCATTTTGCGGCGGGTGATTGAACGGGATAAACCTTCTAAAGGCTTTATCAACGGCCGTCCGGTCGCCATGCAAATGCTGCGTGAGCTGGGGGAACTGCTGGTGGATTTCCACGGCCAGCATGAACATCAATCGCTGCTTAAGCGCGCGGCCCAGCGGCAAGCGCTCGATGCCTACGCCGGCCTCAGTGCCGACGTTGCCGTATTAGCCGCGCACTGCCAGGAAATCCATTCGCTGCAATCCCGGCTCGATGCCCTCCGGCAACAAACCAACGACCGGGCGGCGCGCATCGACTTGTTGCGTTACCAAATTCAAGAATTACAGACCCTGGGGCTTAAAAGCGGCGAGATGCCGCAACTGGAAGAAGAGCACGCGCGCCTGGCGAACGGGGCGGAATTGTTGCAAGGTGTGCAAACCATTAGCCATGCGCTTTACGACGCCGATGAGGGCGCGGTAACCCAAATATTGGCGCAGACGATTAACAAACTTGAGAACTTAAGCGAATACGATGCTAAGCTCGGCGGTTTAACGCAATTGCTCAGTGAAGCCGCGATCCAAATCGACGAGGCAGCGGCGCAATTGCACCACTACCAGGATACGGTAGAGCTCGATCCGCAGCGCCTGCAATGGATCGACCAACGTCTGGCGGCGGTGCATGAACTGGCGCGCAAACATCGCGCGCGGCCGGAAGAGCTGCCCGGCATCCTGGACCGCCTGATCAATGAGCTGAGCGACATTGAAAACTTCGATAGTAATATGGACAAACTGGAAAAGCAGATAGAAACTATGCGGGCGGCCTATATGAAGCTGGCGCAAGCCATTTCCCAGAAAAGAAAACAGGCGGCTTCGCATCTTGCCGAAGATGTCAGCAAGCAAATGCAGCGTTTGGGCATGCCGGGCGGCCGGTTTGAAGCCAGCCTCATCCCGTTAAATCCGGGCGAGATCAGTATGTACGGCCTGGAGCAAACCGAGTTCGTGGTGAGCGCGAATCCAGGCCAACCGCTAAAACCGCTAAATAAAGTCGCCTCCGGCGGCGAACTGTCGCGCATCAGCCTGGCATTGCAGGTGGTGACCGCCGGCCTCGGCCAGATTCCCACCCTCATCTTCGACGAAGTCGATGTGGGCATCGGCGGCGGCGTGGCCGAGATTGTCGGCCAACAACTGCACACCTTAAGCGGCGCGCGTCAGGTATTATGCATTACCCATCTGGCGCAAGTGGCGGCGCAAGGCGATCAGCACTTGCAAGTCAGCAAACTTAACCAAAGTGGAACCGCCGTTACCCACATTCGGCCATTGGCAAAAAAGGAACGTGTAATGGAGATCGCGCGCATGATCGGCGGCATCGAGATCAGCCAACAAACCCTGGCGCACGCCGAGGAGATGCTTACCCATGTCCCTGCTGCCTGAGCAAACTAAGACGGCCCAGACAACGCCGGCCATCCGGCCCGCCGCGATTGCCGACGTACCCTATATCCACGACCTGTTGGAGACCTATGCCAGCACCGGCAATTTGCTGCCGCGCAGCATGAGCGAGATCTACCGGCATTTGCGCGATTTCTTTGTGATCGACATGAACGCCAAGGTGGCGGCGATCGGCGCGCTGGAAATTTTTACCGAAGATCTGGGCGAGGTCCGCAGCCTAGTGGTCGCCGAGGAGTTTGCCGGCCGCGGGCTAGGCCGGTTAATGGTGCGGCGCATTACCGCCGAGGCGCGCCAGATCGGCCTGCGCCGCCTGATGGCGTTGACCTATGTGCCGGAATTTTTTCATAAACTCGGGTTTAAGACCGTGCCGGTAGAGACCTTGCCGGAAAAAGTGTGGAGCGTGTGCTTGAAGTGTTACAAATACAACAATTGCGACGAAGTCGCAGTCTTGCAGGAGTTACGCGAAACGGAATAACCGGCGCGTCGAATTAAGGAAACTGACTTAATCAGAGGTTTCTTAAATTTCTTTTTTCGAGCATTTGCCGTGTTTCTTCATGCCGATACAAACGCCGTACATATGCAACGAGTGGCTGTCCATGATAAATCCGGCCTTCTCCGCCACGCGGCGCTGGCGCTCTTCAATCGCCGGATCATTAAACTCGAATAACTTGCCGCACTCGACGCACACCATATGATCATGATGCCCGCCCAAGTTGATTTCGAATACCGAACGGCCACCCTCGAAATTGTGCCGGATCACCAGGCCGGCGGCTTCGAATTGCGTCAATACCCGGTAGACGGTGGCCAAGCCGACCTCTTCCCCCATATCCAGCAAGGCCTTATACACATCCTCCGCGGTCATGTGTCTGACCTCGGCGTCTTCCAGGATATTAAGAATCTTGAGACGGGGTAAAGTAGCCTTAAGCCCGGCTTTTTTAAGATCGGCGCTATCTGTCATAAGTCTGCTCTTTTGACCGTTCTTTCGGTATCATACGCGCAGTGTAAATCAGCCAGTATCTCCATGCCAAAAATAAAAGTTTCGATCCTTGTCCTGACCGCACTATTGCTCAGCGGTTGTATCTCTATCTATAAAACCGATATCAATCAGGGCAATATCTTAACCCCGCAACTGGTGGAAAATCTCAAGCTCGGCATGAACAAACAACAAGTGCGTTTTCTGCTGGGCACCCCTTCCATTGCCGATCCATTCCATCCCGAGCGCTGGGATTACATTTATTCCGAGCAAAAAGGCGGCAGCAGGCGCGTGCAGCATAAGCTCAAGCTCATCTTTAAAGACGATAAATTAATCAGCCTGGAACAAGACCCGAACCCGGCACCCCCACGCGTAGGCGCAAACGACAGGGTTTCTTAACAGGTTGTTGAAAAAGTCCCTCCGTGGCCTTTTTGACTCGGACCATCCCTGGTCCTCGCCCTACGGGCGCTACCAGGTAGCGCCCACTCTCTCCCGGAGAAATTGTCAACACGCAAAGCAAAAAGCGGCCACTCCTGCGCATCCCTGCGCTCGCGGCATTCGTGCATCCTGCACAGCACGGTTTTTGCTTTGCTTCATTTTTCAAACACATAGCGTGTTTGAAAAATGGCGGTACATCCCTATACCGCTAGCAGGGTGCTGAAAAACGAGTTTTTCAGCACCCTGCTAGATTTCTTCCTGCGGCCGCTCTCACTATTTGGCCTGCATTAACGCAACGGTGGTATCGAGCATGCGGTTGGAGAAACCCCATTCATTGTCATACCAGGCAAGCACCTTCACCAAAGTGCCCTGCATAACTTTGGTTAATGAGGCTTCATAGGTCG